>NZ_NFJG01000159.1:0-6344 GCF_002159755.1 Bacteroides sp. An269 | reverse complement strand
TAAAAAAATATATGTCGTCAATAACATTCAAAAAGTCGTTTTTAGAAAGCAAAATAACATTCAAAAAGTCGTTTATAACATTCAAAAAGTCGTTTTTAGAGTTCTTTCAACCTTTATAAATCATTGATATATAAATAGTTATGAGACATTTTTTTTAAGTTGATAAGCATATAATAAGCAATGCTTTAAAACAAGTCATAGTTTTTTAGCGAAATGGTTGATTTTCAGACGAAACAAAAGGGAAAAACGAGTTTTTGAATGTTTGAGAAAGCAAAGCAAGAGCCAGCGCAGCGGTTTTTAGGGAACGACTTTTCTGGCGCGTTAAAATATGTATTATTTTGTTTATATATATCATCATAATCGCTAAATTAGGTATGAATTTGGCGGTTGTAATCACCAAATTCGGATTTTTTAGGTATGCTATGCTAATTTTCAATAAGCCGCCACTTTCATGATGTGGTAAAATAGTGATTATAGTTTGTATTAAAATATATTAATTTGGCTACCGTTTTGGTATCTATTTTTATCTTTGCAAAAAAATAAAGATTATGCAAGTAGTTTCAGCAAGAGAATTTAGAGCTAATCAGGGGAAATACCTGATTAAAGCTAACGAAGGGCAATCCGTATTGCTCACAAGCAGGTACGGTAATTTTAAAATTGTTCCTATATCGGAAGAAGATAATTTAACCACACGCATTTGTAGGGGATTGCAGCAAGTAAAACTGATGAAAGATGGGAAACTCCCACGTAGAACTATAGAGGACTTACTCGATGAGCTTTGAAATTATACCGACACCTGATTTTTCCCGTTCTCTCAAAGTTCTCGCCAAACGACATAGGTCTTTGAAACAAGATATGTCTGTATTTATATCAAGTTTGAAAGAGAATCCTTTGCAAGGAACAGAAATAGCCCCCAACATCAGAAAAGTCAGACTGACAATTACATCTAAGGGAAAAGGTAAATCAGGAGGCGCAAGGGTCATTACCTACTTGATGGCAGTGTCAGAAGATTCAGGGGACGTGTATTTGATTGACATCTACGATAAATCAGACTATGATACAGTAGATGTGTCCGTTATTAAAAAAATGATTGAAGATTTGGGTCTATAAATGGAATCCCCTGCCTTTGTCAAGTCCTAAAGCCTGTTGCAGCTTTTGCCATAGCTGTTTGAAGAACTCCTTAAAATGAAAATCGTTCAACCAAATGGTCGTGTTGCCAGCCTTGCTTTTGGCAATGTTTATCTTCACGTCCTTGACCTGGTGCTTTTTTCTGCGTTCCCGGTCGTACAGGAATCCTGAATAGGTTATTTTTTTTCCTGTAAGCAGGAGCCGGATATCGTTGTCTCCGACACCCATTTCCCGGAGTTCATCGATGTTCTCTTTGGCGTTTTCCATGCAGGGGAACAGGTCGGTTATCGACTTCAGCCTTTCTTCTCCGGTTCTGATTGCCCTGCGTGTGGCTTCCCGTTCCCTTTCGTTTTGGGCGTTTGCTGTCCGCAGGTTGCTCTGGAGGTTCTGGCTTTTCATCTCCAGTTCGTAATTCTCCCTTTTCAGTTCCGCAATCTCCTGCTCCTGCCGTTTGACCTTCCCGGAGTTGAAAAGGCTGGCTGTCGCATCGATGACGGTCGTTCCGGCTTTAAGCAAGGCTGTTCCCGTGTCGGCTGCCGCCCCTTTCAGCTTTTCAACCTTTACTTCAGCGGCTGCTTCTTTGAGCTTCTTTTGGGTGTTCTCCAGCTTTTCCCCTGCCTGTTTCACTTTTTCCTCTATGGCATTGCGCTCATCCTCCATCAGACGGTATTCTTTTTTGATTTGCGCCATTTTCTCCGCTTCGACCATATTCTTGTATTGGATGGCGGAAAGATGCTTACGGTCGGAAGAAATGCCCCTTTCCATGCCAAGGCATTCTGCCAGTATAGTCTGCATTTCCGCCATGTCCTGCTTGTTCAGCTTCCGGGTCCTCCCCGTTTCCCCGTCCGTCCAGTCGAAAATCATGTGCGCATGGTAGTTCGGCTTCCATGTTTCCACATTTCCGTCCCAAACGCTGGCTCCCTCGTCCTTGTGCGTGTAGATTTGGAACGTATGTATTCCGAAGCGTTCCTCCAACCTCCCGGCAAAGTCCTGAAGCTGCAGGAGAGTCGTTCCGTCCTCGATCACGACCACTCCCTCGCGGATGGGTGTCGCCTTCTTCTGCATGGACTGCCCAGTGTGCTGCCTGTACTTTTCCCTTATGTCCTCCAGCACGTCAGCAATCTTCATTTCCGACCATTGCTCGTTTCGGTGGGAGAGTTCCGGACGTATGTAGTCGAGTTCCTTGCTGCGGAGGTTGTGCCGTTCCGCGCTGCCGATGTTGCAGGGTCTTACGTTGATGCTTGTCTTTGCCATAACCTTTCTCTTTTCGTTGGTGGATATTCCGATTGCATCGCCATCGATCTTGCCGATGGCGGACGGGGTCGAGGGGTGTCCCCTCGCACACGACCCTTTAGGGTCATAGTGTGCTATAACCTCGCAAGCAAAGTTAAGCTGTTTTATGTCAAATCTCAAAGGAATAAAGAAAAAGTAGCATTAGCAGCTGGGCATTAGCAGCTGAGCTACTATAAATGCGGTCGTGTTAAAATACGTATTTAATTTGTCTATTAGCTATAAATTTCGTATTTTTCGCGCGAAATAGAGAAACTAAAAAAGGAGGTAATTATGAAAAAGTTTTTATTCTATGTAGCTTTGTTCGGAACTCTTTTTATATCATCGTGCTCTGATGATTTGCCTGTCTCTGAACCTGATGTGGTAGAAAATGGGATTGTTTCTGCTGACATATCTTTTAGAAAAGCACAAGATTTATTTGATTCATTTAGACCTAAAGTAACTCGTGGCGAAGAAAGTCGTTTAATAGAATATCCAGAGAATTACGGTGGATGTTATATTGATGAAGAAGGAGAACTTCATGTATATATAACAACAGATTTTGTCCAAACACAGAGTGATTTTAAGACAGTTATAGGGACGGATGGCGTAAAATATGAAAAATGTTTATATTCTCGAAATGAGTTGATGAATTTGAAGCGTCAAATTTCTGAATATATTCTGCAGAATCAAGATGCAGCGATTTCTAAGAATATAAATCATGTGGCTTATTCCGCTAAAAGGAATCGTGTAATTGTAGGCTTGAGGGATTACTCAGATGCAAATGTGAATGCTTTTAAGAGTTTAATAGTTAATAGCCCTGCTATTGAGTTTATTCAAGCAAATACGGTAGAAGTAGAGCAAAGTAATGATATTGCCTCAGGGCAAAAAATAGTGGGAACATATGTTTCAACTATAGAACGAAATTCAGGATCTGTCGGTTATAAAGCCTATTATGGAAGTTCACTTGGGTTTGTGACAGCTTGTCATGTTGTTGAAACTGGAGATGCTGTTTCATTGCCAACAGATTGGTCTACAAATATAGCAGTCAGTGAGATTGCTATGCATTATGGTACGGTGGATGCTTCATTTTGTAAAATGTCTTCAGGTTGGAATATGCTGCTAAATGTATATGGTGAAACATTTAATCCGATTGCTCCATTTGAAGGCGTTACTGTTGAGGGTGCCTATGTGAAAAAATATGGATACAATGGTTATACGGATGGATGGGTTGTAGACGAAAGCTATGATGCAAATATTAGCGGCGTTTATATGATGGATTTGGCGAAGGCAACATATGCAAGTGCTGGCGGAGATAGTGGTGGATTGATATTATCTGGAGATAATGGATATGTCATGGGAATTCATCAAAGTGGAGGTAATCTTGCAAATTATTGTAAAGTAGGGAATATAAATTATATGTTAGGATTAACCTTGTCAAATTGGTGAAAATGAAATTCATAATATTTATTATTATGTTTTTTGTAAGCTCTGTAGGATGGGCACATCAGTGGAAATGTGTTTCTGTAGACATATATAAAAGAACATACAATGTTATTGCTGATAAATGGGAATACGAAAAGAACTTAGATATAAATGTTTTGGAAACTTATTTTGATGCAAAAGATGAGAAATTTTTCGTATCAATACAGGCTACAGGCATAAAATATTTGTCCTATAATCAAGACTATGATTTTTATTATATAGATAAAAATCATAGTCTTGTTAAGATTGATAAAGACCCTTGTGATGTTGAAAGTGTTGGATATATAGTTCGAGATGGTAATCCTATGGATTTGTCGTTTGAACTGCCACAGCACGTGAAAATTAACAATACTTTACTGGAAATTGAAGTTAGAAATGAGCAAAGTGGCGATATCTATATTATTAGAATTTTCTATAAACGTATTTAATCAAATGAAGGAATTGTGTCGAATAAATCCAGATACAGTTCCTTCATTAAATTTCTGTGTTTATTTTTATCTTTCCGAAAGTCTTTTGTTCATCACGTACCCGGCACAGTTCCCGGTACGCTTTTTCTTTATAAACTTGCAGGTCTTTGATTTCGTTACGTAACCGGTCGTTTTCTTCCTGTATGCGTTGGAGTTCCTTTTTCTGTTCTTCAGCCAGTTTCTCTGCTTTTACCTTTTCTTCAGTAGCCTGTGCTATGATTTCAGGAGCCGGAAGCTGTTTAGCGGTTTGTTCCCGGACAGCCTGTAATAGCTGGCGCATCGCTTCTGTTCCCTCGTTTAGCTGTTCCATGACCTTAGCTGAACTTTCCAGCCTGTTGGTTATGCGCTCCAATGGAGAGAGGTCAAACGCTTCTCCACGTATATCAAACCCTGTACGCAAGAAATAGTCGATTGCCAGTTCTACAAAAACCTTTCGTGTAAGGGAAGCTCCCTTTATATATTCGTCCAGCTTTTGGGCGTATTCTTGGCTTATCGCTATGGTTGTTAGGGGTGTTTTCCTCTTTTGTCTACTTTCTTGTTCTTTGTTCATTGATGTAAAATGCTATATCTTGTCACAAAGGTAGTTATATGTTTTTGTTATTGCAATTTATAATGATTGTTATTGCGTTTTATTGCAGTTATATCAAAATAAATCACTCTGCTATTAGCTGGAAATCGTGGTAAACACCCCCTGTTCTTCCACAGGCTTCCGGGCATGGCTCTGTGAATATCACCGTTACGAATGTTGCCCCGAAAAATTCTTCTATCTCTGTAATGATAGCCCGTAAATCCCTGCCGTAGCCGTTGATTTCGGCTGGTACGATAACTCTATCTCCTGTTTTCATGATTGTTTTCCTTTGTCTTTTAACTTTCCTTTGATTGCATTGATAATATATCCTTTTGGGTTTTTCTTCTCCCTTGACTTTCCTTTGAGCATGGAAAGCTCCAGCATTATATCAAGTTCCTTTTGTGCAGCCCTAAAAAGGTCTATGTTGTTCCGTATTTCTTGGTCGGTAAATAGTAAGTCCTGTTTGAGGTAGTTCCGTACAAGCCTATCCAAATCCCATCCTAAGCTGACCTGTTTCTGCAGGTCGTGCTTTTCAAGTTCCTCGTCCCTGTGTTCAGGCTGATATTTGGGGTACAATTTTAAGGCATGAAATGTCCGTCCATCTTTCAAAATTTTGTATTCAAAAGAGTACGGGCTTTTGGCGTCCAGTTCCTCTTTAGCTGGCACCACTATCCGCTTGATAAAATCAGGATTTCGCTTGTATTTGTTCTGTACGCCGAACATGATTTTTAAGTCCTCTATCGTATAAATCAAGGGTCTTTCCTGCCCGCTCATCAGTTCATAGAACCGCATAGAGTATTGGCTTGTAAACTCCATTGCTGTTTTGAGTTCGTACTTCCTGAATCCCTTTGAAAAGTTGAGAACGGCATTATACACTTCCGGTTGTATCTCAAACCTAACCCAGCCTCTCTTGTAGTTGAACTGTGGCTTCTCGATAATTCCGATTACTTTCCAGACCTGCCCATCGTCAAACTCAAATGACTTGTTTCTGAGGTCTAACAAGGCTTTTTTGACACGGGTGTAGTTCTCATCATCATCATTCGCTAAAAACGCAGAAATAGGCATTAAAACAACCCTATCATCATACAGATTCTTCTCGATACGCAGTCCCGGATATAATTTTTTACCTTCAAGTTCGCACTGCATCGCTTCTACAAGGCGGTACAAAATTCGTTTCTCGTAAACCGAAAAGTCGTATTTTGATACAGTCATTAAATAACTCTGTATCACGTCTTTATTTGTGATTTTTATAGCCATATTCATGTGTTTTTAAGACGACATTATGAATGTTCTGCAAATATACAGATTAAAAACGACATAAAAAAATATATGTCGTCAATAACATTCAAAAAGTCGTTTTTAGAAAGCAAAATAACATTCAAAAAGTCGTTTATAACATTCAAAAAGTCGTTTTTAGAGTTCTTTCA
>NZ_NFJG01000158.1:0-6477 GCF_002159755.1 Bacteroides sp. An269 | reverse complement strand
CTTGCATCCTCTTCAACTCCTTGATTACAAAGCTAATGAAAACCTTTAATAAAATAAAAAAATTCTCTGGATATTTGGATTACAACATAGAAGAAACTGTTTTGAATTTCTACAAAAGTTTTTCTTGGCTTGATGGTTCGCATGATAAATTCGGAACAGGCTTTTATTTTCCCCAAATCTTGTCAATCATTTTCCGGTTGGCTTTCATTACGCCGTAGGTGTTTTGTTTTTTATGTTACTTTTTTGTTAGCCGTTTCTTGGAACTTTCAGATGGTTTTGTTATCTCTGCATTATCAGTTAAACTAACCAAGAAACACGCATACGGGCTTCACTATGCAATGCGGACAAGACAAACTTCTTTTCATGCTTCTGCAATTGCCCCGGAATCTCTTCAAAAATGGCGGCAACTTTCGTTGCTTGATTGTCAGCATATTTGCGGATGTCATTGCGGTAAAGAGCCAATACGTTGCGTTTCACCTCATCCACCTTTTCAAAATCTCGCGTTTCCACATATTTCATACAGATGCAAATTAGAACGTGGAGACCGGGATATTTTCAAAGAATACGTGTCTTTTCGAAAATGGAAAGGAAAGGTCATTCCCGGCATTGAGCGGCGCAGGAGGGTCGAGTTAGCCTTGCTGTTCGAGCCTTGAAACTGGAAAGAAGGAAATAGGCAACCGAATAATGCCCGGCATTACACAGACAAACTATTCAGGACAAAATGCTAAATAACGACCGCTTCTGTATATTTTCATTTGGACTACAAATTAAAAATCAGACATCATGGCAACATTCAAACTAAAATTCCGCCCTTCTACCGCTGAAGGCAAGCCTGGCACTATGTATTTCCAAGTGACTCACCGCAGAAGCACGAGAGCTGTTTATACCGATTATCATATCACACCAGAGGAATGGGACGGGCGGACTTCGTTCATACGCATCATTGGCACACCGGAACGGCAGGCGGAACTGCAACTGATTGCCTCCAAGGTACGGTGGGACTGCAAACAAATCACTTCATTGATTACGGAAAAGGAGCAGGCAATGGTGGAATATACGGCGGACGACATTGCATCGGCCTTTCGGCTGCTCCCACCTTGCCCAACGTGGTTCGGCTTTATCCACGGCATGGTGGCGAAAAAGCTCCGCATCGGCAGGCTGGGTACAGCCAAGACCTATCGTGATGCCTTGGCGAGCTTCTCCCGTTTCCGTAACGGCGAGGACATCGCCATAGACGCATTGGACGCGGAACTGATGAACCAATATGAGGCATGGCTGAAAGAACAGGGCGTGAAGCGAAATTCATCATCGTGCTACCTGCGCACCTTGCGCACCCTTTACCGCAAGGCGGTGGAAAAGGGGCTGGCAACCGACAAGGACATCTTCCGCCATGTCTTCACGGGCTTTGCCTCTACCGTGAAACGCGCCCTCCCGTTAGATACCATACGGGCCATCAGAAGGCTCAACTTGCCGGACGGTTCCGACCTTTCCTTTGCCCGTGACCTATTCATGCTCTGCATCTACCTGCAAGGCATTTCGTTCGTAGATATGGCGTATCTGAAGAAGAATGACATCAAGAACGGGCTGCTGCAATACAGCCGCAAGAAGACAGGGCAGAGCATTTCCATCGGATGGGAACCGGTTATGCAGGAGATTGTGGACACCTACGCCCACCTGACTGTCGGTAGTCCTTATCTGCTGCCCATCATCACCAAGCAGGATGGCACGGAACGCCGGCAATATGAGCGGATGGAACATAAGGTGAACCGACTGCTGAAGAGAATCGGCGACATGGTGGGGCTGCAGGTTCCGCTCACAACGTATGTAGGAAGGCATTGCTGGGCAAGCACGATGCGGGACATGGGAGTCAGCCTGTCCATCGTTAGTAAGGGTTTGGGGCATGAAAGTTTAAAAACCACGCAAATCTACCTTTCGTCCATTGACACGGAGGGTGTTGTGAAAGCCAACCGTCAACTGATTGGCAAGATTTTTCGCAAATAAAACGACTGGAATCTGTTCGACAAAACCTGCCACTGTATATTATGAAACGGCAGGTTTTTATAATACACTGATATTCAGCGAATATCAAGCCTTGGTTTTCTTAATTAGTCGAACAAATGCAGCTTTTGGAAAATTTTAATCACTAATCTTGAAAAAAAATTAGGCCTTAAATTCCTTAGTATTAAATCTTTTTATTACATTTGCAACGTGTTTTGCCGCTTCATAATATAAAACTATGGTAAAGCGGCGAACTATAAGATACTTAATTGATTGAAAACTAAAGATTTGTGATATGGGAACAAAAATGTTAAAGCGCATTGCGCTTTGTTCTTCTCGTCACATAACAACGGCAGGCCATTGTTGCTGAGTTTTTACTCCGGAATGCTGCCGCTAAACCTAAAGAATACTGTAAACAACGCCTAAGAACGTCCTAAAAATGTTTGCAAAGCGTGGTGATTCAAATTCGGAGAGGTATCAGTCAGCCATCATGCGATTGTCATGGGGGGTAGCGTAAGGAACGCCTTGTTCATTTACAATTCGTCTATTTACAATTTACGATTTGGTGTGTTGTAAATGGGATAAACCACCGTAAATAGTACTTTGCAAATCGTAAATCCATCATGTTGTCCGACAAACTCAACACAGTCGATTACCATTGGTTTCTTGTCTGCACCAAACCCGGACATGAAACGGAACTGTGTGCACTCATCGAGCGCGAAAAGGGCAAGATACGGAATATATTGGAAGTCTATTGTCCTACGCATACCAAGGTCTATGTGCGCCGTGGTGACAACGAGCAGCGACGGCCCTTTTTCGACGGCTATGTGTTTGTGCTTGCCACCCAAGGCGCGTTGGCTGAGTTTCTCCGTGACAACGATTCCGGTGCTTATATTTGGTACAACCGAAAGCGCACGCCGGACGAGAAAGCTGTCGCTTGCATCATACCCGAATCCCAAATTCGTGCTTTCCGCGACTACAACGAGAACTATGCCGACAAGGTGATAGTGTTGGAGCGTTCTTATACGGATTATGCATTCAATGCGAAAACGGACGAGCCGAACGAGATAGTCCGTGTGGTTGATGGCCCACTTGCCGGGTGTGAAGGATACATCTGCCGCTTCCACAAGAAAAAAGGACTGGTGTTCCGTGTTCAGGGCATAATGCCGGGCAGTTGGCTGACCGTCACCTACCCAAATGCTTCCGACCTCCATGTCGTCCGCCTTCACAATGCCGAGGGTGACCGATTGTCCATCGGTACGGAGAAAGGGCGGGCTGTTGACCTGCTTGTCGGCATTCTGCAAGGCTGTGGCTACAGAGAACGCACACAGCCCATGCTGTATGAGCTGATGGAGCATCTTGCCGCCGACCTGTCGTTGGAGGCTCTTTGCAAGTATCTTCAGAAGCAAGGGGAGAAGGCTTTGGCTGACCGTCTTGCCAAACTGACCACCAAAGAAGCCGAACTCTTGATAAACCTTGCCCGCTACGAGCATGACACGCCCGGATATGTGAAGGAAAACTGGCCGCGGATTACCTTCCGCCCGTTCCTTACGCCCACATCCGGAATAGAGATGGAAGAAGACAAGAATGAGGTAGAGTTGCAACATAAGGATTTTACGGAAATCATCCGCAAGGTGGACATCACCGAAGAGGTTTATTACCCCAGCCGACAGGAGGACGGAAAAACCAACACTACGTATTATGCCCATATCGGCATGAGGGAAGAGATGGGAAACCTCGTTTTCTTCGCCAACTGGGACGATTTTCTCTACGGATATTTCCTCACGGCAGGAAAAGCCAACGAGAAGTTGGTTTCCGGTAAGGTGCAGAAAGTCCGTAACGAGATTACCCTTACAGAAACGGAAAAGCTCATCGAGTCTTTCCGTAATTACGCGCCTACTTTATATAAGGTATTGACGGAACCTGATTCAGCCGTAAAAGCAGTACCGAATTTCAAGGTCGGCGAAGAGTTGCTGAACGTATTTGCCATCCAATCGTCAGCGCAAGAAAAAGAGGCGGCAAAGGACCAATTGATTAAAACCTGTGTCCGTATCTGCAAGGAAATAAACACCACCAACCATCTTGCCGTATGGCGCAGGTATCTGCGGACGGTGTGGTTGCACAATTGAAGTTGACAAGGTATCAGTTGACAAGGCAACAAGGTTCTGAATAGTTTCACTAATGGCATCTAAAACCTTGTTAACTCGTCAACTAGTCAACTTGTTACCTGAAATAAAATGTACACGATAGCCGAATTTACATCCGAATGGAAACGCCTTCACCATCCGTCCATGAACGTTGACGGCGATGTGGCTTTCTTTTATGAAATCTACGTCAGGCTGCACCGTTTGTTAGAACAAGAAGCGGCGGCATTCGACGAGCAGCTTATTCTTTTCTTGCTGCTCTATACGGAGAACACCGTTTCTATCGGGCTTGACGGCGTTTACGAGTACAGGTACCGCAGCGTGGGCAATGTGGTGTCCAGCTGGTGCGAGAGTTTGGACATGAGCGCGGAAGCCACCTCCCAAGTGGACAGGTTCGTATCTGCGGTCGTGACAAAAGCTCCTTGCAGTGCCCTTCGTGGGTGGATGACGGCATGTGTACTGTCAGGCGATTTCTCCCGTTTGGGCGAAATGCTGACATGGTTTCCACAGGAAGACCAAGTGATGTGGCGCATCTTCCCAGACTTGCGTTTCAGGGAAATGATGTTCCGCAGGCTTACGGGAGACTGGCAGACCGCCCGGCAAATGCTGTGGGCAGACCTTGCCTTCAACTGGCGTGACAAGCGCGGTGATTCCTTGGCGGTTACCATTGCCAAACAGTTCCGTTATGAAACTTCTTTTGTGGAAGCGGAGGAAAAGGCTTTGCTGATGGAAGCGGCAGAAACACTTGATGCCATCCATGCCGAACAGTTGGACACTTATACGGTCATAGAACGAAACAATGAAAATGTGCTTACCTTGCGCCATAGGGACGGTCGTGTGTTCCAGAATGTAATTTTCCCGACACCCGTTCCCAAAGACGTGCCCAGCCATTATCTTGCCGTCCAGCTTGTTACCTATAATAACAAAACATACATAAGCGGTTCTGCCGTATGGCTCAACGAGGAAGCCCTGCCGATATGGAACGGTGAAGCCAATTGGAACGACATCGTGAAGAAAGAACAGGATGCGGCAAAGCTTACTTATTTCACCACCACCTTTGGCAAGCGGATCAGTCTTTATGAAGACCTCTACACCGTGCCTGAAGACCCTGAGGAAGCCTATTACGCCGACATGGGCATCTATTTTGACGAGCCGAACATCTTTGATTTCTTGGGAGGCAGGCCGAATGGCAGGGTAATCTATTTTGGCGGCTGACAGACAAGGTAAAATTGAAATAAAAGTGGATAACAACAGAAAAAAGAACATGCAGACGGCAATCATAACCCTCTCTCCTTCTGGGGATAGTTGGAGAGGGGCTGAGGGGCTGGAAGGTTTCGGTTTCATCGCCTACGCCAACTCCCGCGTTGAGAAACTGAGGGATGAGGGACGGTATGACGCCGCCAATAAGTTGAAAATGTATCTCAGGAGGTTCATCGCCTATCTGGGAAAAAACGAAGTGCCTTTCAAGGACTTTGACGCCCTGTTGATACGCAACTACCACACGTGGCTGAAGAATCAGGAGCTGGGGCGTAACACCATTTCCCTCTATATCCGAAATTTGAAGCGGGTGTACCGTCTTGCCGTTGATGACGGCCTTGCCGCCGACAGCAACCCCTTTGAAGGCATGGACGTGAGTTACCGCGTCAAGAAAGACAGGAACGGGTTGACGCTTGATGAGGTGAAACGCCTGCGTGATTTGGACTTGAGCGGCGAGTCACAGCAGGTAGTATTCGCCCGTGACATCTTCCTGTTCACAGTCTATACCAAGGGCATGAGGAGCGATGACATTTTCCGGTTGACGAGAAAGAATATCAAGAACGGACAGCTTACTTACTGCCAACACATCACCGGCAAGGAGATTTCCATTCCGTGGGAGCAGGCTCTGCAGGAGATTGCGGACCGCTACAAACAGGAAGGGACGACACGGCTTTTCCCTGTCATCACGGCAAAATCTCCGCGCGAGCAATGGAGACAGTATGACGGCATCCTGCACCGCATCAATTACAGCCTGAAGAAATTGGGCGAGACGATGGAGCTTGGTTATCCGCTGAACCTTACCGTTGCCCGGCATTCGTGGCAGAACATGGTGAGAGGGATAAGGATAAGCGACATCCTATAGAAAATAGCCTTGCTTCTGAAAGCGGTGCAAAAGGTATTGGCATTTAACTCCCAGCCCGCACTGGCGGGCGATAACTGCCTGTAACTCCCTTTTTTGAGATACCTTACCTCAGGCAGATAGCCGCCGCTCAGGAATACCTGAATGCAAACCGCAATGCCGACCTCTCGCACGTGAAGTGCCTTCTCCGCTGGATAATGCCCAAGGAGTACCACGATG
>NZ_NFJG01000157.1:0-6780 GCF_002159755.1 Bacteroides sp. An269 | reverse complement strand
CTGTGATGAGGAAGATAGCGGGCTATCTGACGAAGAACAGGAGCGAAAAGGACCAAAAAATCGCCCAAAGCACACACGAAAACGGATACATCAAGACAAGAAAAACTTTCTGGAGAAATTCAAAACAGCTTCTAAGTTATCTGCGAATATTTTTTTGAAAAAAATGAGCGAATATCTGTGGCTTTACTAAATTGCTTGTAGGGCAGACCTATATTTCTGTTCGTATGCATTCTGTAGATGCTTTTAGGTGAAGATATGGATTTTCCTTTACGGGAAAAGCTTTTTGCATGTGAGTGTAAATCAGTTGTTTAGGACAAAATGGACTATATGACTGACAAAATGAACCTTCTTGTCCGGTATATTTATGATTTGTTTCAAGAAGTTAGCTTATCTTTACGCAGTCAGCAAAAGACTAGCCTATGCATTATTATATATAGGTGTGGGGCGGTGTTTGCATTATTTTGTGCGTACTGGTAGAGAACTTGTTTCCGTATGGGAAGGTGGTTTGAGCCTGCATGCAATAATGCTTTTAATGGTTGTGATAAATTTTATGTAAATCTATGAGACAAAACAGATTCTTATTTTTACTTCTGTTTGCCGTGGTTGGGGTGTTACCTGTTGCGGCGCAGTGGCGTGTCGGTTTTCAAGCCGGTTATACGCACAATTCGCTGACCACGGAGTCCGGTTACTTTTATGACCGGCGTTATGTGGCTTTGGGTGGTTTCACGGCGGGTTTACCCGTGCAGTATGCTTTCAATGATTGGTTGGCTGTGCAGGCTGAGGTGTCCTATGTACAGAAGAACTACGGGATGCGTCGTTCGGGATTTTTCGAGCCGTTGCACGAGGACATGACCAATCATTACTTGTCCGTGCCCGTATTTGCCCGTTTCTCCTTTGGTGGCAAACGGTTGCGCGGTTTCCTCGATGCGGGTTTTTATGCAGGCGGCTGGCTCTCCAGCCGGCGCGAGGGGACGACATTTGCTATGTTTTCTGAGCCTGAAGGTGTAGAAAATCCTTCTGACGTGAGTGACAATACTATTTTGTATACCTATGATGAGAAATATGCATTCGACTCCCGGCGTGACAACCGTTTTGAGGGAGGTGCCTTGGTGGGAGTCGGTCTGGAGTATCGCTTCACTCCCGTATGGGCAGTCGTAGCCGAATGCCGTTACCACCATAGCCTGAGCGATATGCAGAAAGACTATATGAAGGATCGCGTGCCGCGATACCTGAACACTTTCCTTTTCCAAGTAGGCGTACTGTTTACCTTGGGTGATTAATGAACCGATTATGATAAAAAGATGAATAAAATGAAAGCAAGGATACGTTTGATGGCCGGAGTGTTGATGGCCGTGTGTGTATTGGCCGCCTGTCGTGACGAAATGCCCGATATGCAGAATCCGCGGACTGATATAAATATTTATAATTGGTCGCAGTTGTTCGATGCCTATTGGTCGGGCATGAACTATAACTACGTGTTTTGGGACATCGACCCGACGGACTGGGATGCCGTGTATGACGAATACAAGCCCCAATTTGATGCGTTGGCGGACAAAGGTTTCAGCGATAAGGCAACGAATGAGGAAGCTTTCGGAATGTTGGAAGAGTTGTCTTCCGGATTGATTGACGGGCATTTCGGATTGACACTAACTCTTCCTTCGGATACAGTCCTTTATCGTCCGGCAGAGGGACGGAAAGAGCAGCGCCCTAATTATCATCCTTTTGATGAACAGACGCTGGAGGATTATGCAAATATGTTGTTAGGCTTGCACGATGCAGGCAGATTTTCTGACGCACACTTGGTGTTGGCTCCAGAATCAGGCAATGCGCTTTATGCCAGTGGCATCTTGGACGAGGATATCGTCTATTTCCGTTTGTCGTCGTTCATGTTGACCGAACATGTCGGAACAGGTGATATCGTTGATCAGATAGTCGCGAACTATCACGACCTGTTGGACAACTATCCGACGGTCGAGGGGGTCATCATCGATGTACGCCACAATGGCGGAGGTAATCTGTCGGATTTGCCGATAGTGTTGGGTAAGTTCGTGGATGAGGAGAAAATGTTGTTTTATACTCGTCAGAAAAATGGTCCCGGACGGTTGGATTACACGCCGTGGACTCCGGAAGTGTTGAAACCAACGGAGCGGAGCCGTGATTTGGATGTGCCTATAGTAGTGATGGCAGACATGAATTCTATCAGCATGGCCGAGATGACCACCCTAGCCGTGCTGGGCTTGCCTAAGGGTTGCTTCATTGGCGAACGGACCCATGGGGGAATAGGTACCATTGCGGCTGACAACATCGCATTTGATCAGTTTTATGGTGGCTATTTCAATATAAACGACATCCTGGAGGTATATACCACCATGACCATGATGAAGGACCTTGACGGTGTCAACCACGAGGGTGTCGGCATACCTCCCACCATTGAAGCGCCTTTCGATGGGGTTAATTTGCTTCAAGGCATTGACACCCAGTTGGAACGTGCCGTGGAGTATATCCATACGGGAAAATGATTATTGAGGGTGTATCAAAATATCATTTCTATTTTGATACACCCTCAAGCATTACATTTATTATTTGTAGAGTGCCTTACTCAATTCTTCCAGTCCGGCTTCTCCCGGCAGCCCGGGGAAAGCTTTCTTCATGTCGTCCGTAAAGGCTTGTGCCGTCTGGTTATTGCCGAGCACCTCTTTCATCTTTTTCAGATAGGCGATTTTGAACTTTACCGCATCGCGCTTTGCCGCACCTCCGTGTCCGCCGATGAACAGTTCCGCTCCCGGTGCCAGTGACTTTTTCGCTTCTGCTATTTCCGCATCAATGGCAGCCGGAGAAGAAACCTGCAAATGGCTTACGTGTGCCTTTGCCGGAGTCCAGTGCGTATAATATGCCTTGCCTCCTATCAGGATGCTTGCGCCCGGAAAATCGGATGTCGCTCCGTGACGGAACTCGAACGGAACTCCTGCCCAAGTCTGCGTAGTGCCGAATGCCACTTCCGAAGCCTTGCCTGTAGGCATGTCGGTCAGGGCATCGCCGAAAGCCTGCGCGAATCCTTTCATCATGCCGCCATAGATTTCCCCTTTCGTAAATTGGGGCATTTTGGCAGATTGCGGGCACTCGCTATGTGTTTTCAACAAGCTTGTTTCTTGTATACAGTTAGTTTCATTCTACGTTCCACGGCGTGGAATGTATATTCCAGCCCATGGAACGTACATTCCAGCCCGTGGAACGTATATTCCGGCTGGTGGAATATAGAATATAGCTAAGTGCATGAAGGTTTTCAGTTATCGGTTCAATGAAATTGTCTTGTCTTTTATAATAAATAATGTGGAGGATAAGGGCTGATTGCCGCCCATCCGATAAAAGCTTGCTACATAAAAGGAGTTTGATTACTTTTGTAGAGTGAATTGAAAAGCAGTATAATATGGATAGGACAATGATAGAAGATATGATGTTTCCGGATTGCCCGATACGGAACATCTTGGCAAGGCTCTGTGACAAATGGTCGCTTCTGGTTATATATACGCTGAACAAGGCGGGTAAGGAAGTCATGCGCTTCAAGGAGTTGCAGCGCGAAATCCCGGACATATCGCAGAAGATGCTGACCGTAACCTTGCGGACATTGGAGGAGGACGGCTATATTACCCGTACCGTCTATCCGGAAGTGCCTCCGAGGGTGGAGTATGCCCTGACACCGCGTACCCATTCGTTGCTTCCGCACATCAATGCGCTGATAAGTTGGGCGTTGGAGAACAAGGATGCCATTATCGAAGACAGGAAAAGAGTAAAGAAGTAAAACGCTTACATGTCCGTTTCCGGCATTCGGCCTTGTTCGGTATGCAGGGGCATACAACTTCTTCAATATTGTAATCTTATTGCAACGGACTTGTAAACGGAAAGTTATCCGATTGTCGTACACCTGTAAAAGGGAAGCTCTTTCTTTGCACTCGGTAAAAGTTTAGTAAAAAGAAGGTAATGGAAAGAGTTAAACGATGGATGATGACGGCTGCATTCTTACCGATGTTTGCCGCCAGTGTATTTGCAGTTGAGGTGAATGTAAACGTAAAAGGGAGCATCAAGGACCACCAATCCAAGGAGCCTCTTATTGGTGCTACTATCCGGATTATGGGAAGCAATATCGGTGCTGTAACCGATATGGACGGGAACTTCCAGCTTACAGGTGTGGAAGACGGTATCTATGACATTGAAATTAAGTATGTAGGCTACAAGACCACGGTGAAACGCCAGGTGAAGGTAGAGAACAACCAGGTGACTACGCTGGATTTTGAACTGGAGCCTGACACTCAAGTGTTGTCGGACGTGGTTGTAGTGGCAAAGGCAAACCGTGAGTCGGAGAACGTTACGTTGCTGGAACAAAAGAAATCGGTTGTGGCTATCCAGTCGGTGGGTGCTCAGGAATTATCCCGTAAAGGGGTAGGGGATGCCGAAGGAGCCGTTACAAAGATATCAGGTATCTCGAAACAAGACGGTGTAAAGAACGTATTTGTACGTGGATTGGGAGACCGGTATAATCTGACCACATTGAACCGTTATCCGATTCCTTCGGAAGATCCGGAATACAAGAACATCGCGCTTGACTTCTTTTCTACTGACATCATCCAGTCGGTAGATGTCAATAAAGCTTTTTATGGCAATACATACGCCGATGTGGCGGGAGCCAACATCAACATTTCCTCGAAAGAGCTGACGGGCTATGGTGAAGTGAACGCCAGCGTTTCGGGCGGCTTCAATACGCAATCGCTTTCGTCCGACTTTTTGAAAATGGACGGAGTGAATGCCTTTGGTTTTGCCAATAGCAAGCAGCCGGGCGATGATCTTTCTGTATACAACTTCCAGAACCGTTTGGACCCTTCGAAGAAAAGCGGGCTGGTGAACCAGAGTTATAGCATTTCGGGAGGAAAGAAATTTGATATTCACGACAATCCGCTTTCGTTCTATCTGATTGCCAGTCATAACCGCGATTATTCTTATTATGAAGAAGAAGTGCGCAATTCGATTACCACGGGTGAGCTTTCGCAGGATATGCTCGGAAAGAAGTCGAATGTGGAGACTTCGCAAGTCGTGATGGCAAATCTGAACTATCTGCATAATAACAAGCATGAATTGACATACAATTTCATCATGTTGCACGCTTCGCGCGAATCGGTGGGCGACTACTTGGGTATGGATGCCGATTACCAGTCTTCGGATACCTACGAAGGTTTCATGCGCCGCCAGCAGACCAATGACAACTTGCTTTTCGTCAACCAACTTGATACCAAATGGGCGTTGGCGGATAAGCTCGACTTTAATGTAGGTGCCGCTTATAACATTATCAAAGGCCTGGAGCCTGACCGGCGCATCAATAATCTGGTAAAGACCGACCGGGGTTATGTGCCGATGAAAGGTACAGGTATCCAGCAACGTTATTTCTCGGAACTGAATGAAGACGACCTGAATATCCGTGCAGGTTTTACTTATAAACTTCCCGATAACTTTTCACAGGAATCCAACATCCAGTTGGGCTATGCCGGACGCATTGTGGACGATAATTTTACAGCTACCGAGTATGATATGTCGGTAGTGCGCCAAGAGGTGTTTGATATCGACAATGTACAGTTTGATAATTATTATACGCAAGAGAATCTGGATAATAACTACTTTGTCCTCGACAAGAACGTAGACGAGTACACCGTGGATAAGAAAATCCATTCGGCATACGCAGAGGCTACCTACCAGTTTACCGAAGGGTTCATTGCCAACGTGGGTGTGAAGTATGATAAAGTGAATATGGATGTAGATTATAATGTGAACCGTGGCGGAACGCAGGGAAGCCAGTCCATCAACAAAGACTATGTGCTGCCCAGCATCAACTTGCGTTATAATTTCAATGACAAGCATTCGCTCCGGTTTGCAGCCAGCAAGACTTATACCTTGCCTCAGGCAAAGGAAATATCTCCGTTCCGTTATGTAAACGTTACATTCAATAGTCAGGGTAATCCTGATTTGCAACCGTCGGATAACTATAATGTGGATTTGAAATGGGACTGGTATCTTTCGTCCGGCGAACTGATTTCGGTGACCGGATTCTATAAATACATCAAAAATCCGATTTCACGTATCGAGATTGCCAGTGCCGGCGGATTCCTTTCGTATGAAAACATAGCCGACCATGCTACTGTAGCCGGTGCGGAAATAGAGATACGGAAAGACTTGTTTTCTCATCCGATGCAAGACGGAGGGTTGCAGAAGCTGAGTTTCGGTGTGAACGGTGCTTATACTTACACTTGTGCGAAAGTGCCTTTGGCTACTGACCCGACCGGTTCCCAGTTGGAAGGCGCGGCTCCCTGGCTTGTCAATGCCGACCTGACTTACTTGGTGCGTAAAGGAAGCAACTCGTTTACCAATGCATTGGTGTTCAATTATTTCAGCGACCGTCTGTACACCATCGGTACACAAGGATACCAGGACATTGTAGAAAACGGGATTCCGACGCTTGACTTTGTATCTTCGGCTAAGATTGGCGAGCACTTTACCATCAGCCTGAAAGCGCAAAACTTGTTGAACTCCGTTCACCAGCTGACACGTAAAGGAAATGCAACGAATGAAGAGGTGGTGTTAAGCAAGTACCGCAGAGGAATCGATTTCAGCCTTGGGGTGGCATGCACGTTCTAAGAAGCTGTTTTGAATTTCTCCAAAAAGTTTTTCTTGGCTTGATGTATCCGTTTTCGTGTGTGCTTTGGGCGATTTTTTGGTCCTTTTCGCTCCTGTTCTTCG
>NZ_NFJG01000156.1:0-6819 GCF_002159755.1 Bacteroides sp. An269 | reverse complement strand
GCTCCTGTTCTTCGTCAGATAGCCCGCTATCTTCCTCATCACAGAAGCAAAAATGCCTCAAAAACTCATCCCAAATCATCGCACGATAAATTCAAAACAGCTTCTAACTATTAATTGTTAATTGTTAATTATTAATTGTATATATATTCATAAAAACAACATCAGTATCAGTTGGGCGATGATGACACGGGTGAACATCCCCAGCGGATAGACCGTGGCATAGCTCACGGCAGGGTTATCGTTCGGGATGATGTCATTGGCATAGTTCAGTGCCATTGGGTTTGCCATACTTCCACAGAGCATGCCGCAGGTGTTTCCGAAGTCGAGGTGGAAACACCGTAATGCCACCAGTGCCATAATCACTACGGGTACAAAGGTAATAATAAATCCGATACCAACCCATAAAGCACCCTCCGGACGCATCACGGTTTCGAAAAAATGTGCTCCGGCATCCAGTCCAAGGCAGGCAAGATACAGGGAAAGTCCGATGCCACGTAGCATCAGGCTGGCGCTGCGGGTGGTGTAGGTCAGCATGTGCAGGCGTGGGCCATACGAGCCGATGAGGATGCCGGCGACGATTGGTCCTCCTGCCAGTCCCAGCTTGACAGGTGTCGATATGCCCGGGATGGCGATGGGGATGGAGCCGACTATCAGTCCCAGCACGATGCCGATGAAGATAGAAGCCAGATTGGGGTCTTTCAGGGTTTTTACGGTGTTGCCCAATACTTTTTCCACATTCTTGATAGCTGCGGCTTCGCCCACCACGGTCAGGCGGTCGCCCAGTTGTAATACCAGTTCGGGGGTGGCAAGCAGTTGTACACCGCTGCGCAGCACACGGCTGATATTGATGCCATACACGTTGCGCAGGCGGAGCGAACCCAGCTTTTTCCCGTTTATTTCGGGACGGGAAATAACGATATGTTTCGAGATAAGCTGGCTATCGATGGCATTCCAGTCGATATCCTCCTTGTTCCAGTCCTTCTGTTCTTGTTCGCCGAACAGGATGGTCAGGGCTTCCACGTCTTTTTCGGTGGTCACTACCAGCAGGCGGTCGTTCTCTTGCAGCACCTTGTCGGAAGTGGGAATACACACCTGTCCGTCGCGCCACAGGCGGGAGATGACAAACTTGGAATAACCCATATGCACCAGTTCGTGGATGCTTTTGCCGAAGATGGCAGGATTGTGTACCTGATAGGTACCGATATAGGTGTGGTTAGGGTCGTCGTGCGGATGCTCTTCCATATCGGAAGGGCGTACGAACAGTTTCCTTACCGCTACGATGGCAAGAATCACTCCTACCACTCCCAGCGGGTAGGTGACGGCACAGCTCAGTGCGGCACCGCTGGTAGGTTCGCCCAGTTGTTTCAATGTTTGTTGTGCAGCTCCCAGTGCCGGTGTGTTTGTGGTGGCTCCGCAAAGGATTCCCACCATGTCCGACATCGAGATGGGGGTGAACAAGGTCAGCACGATTGCCATTATCGTGCCCAGTAAGATGACCCCCAGTCCCAGCAGGTTCAGTTGGCATCCACCCTGGCGTAGGGAACTGAAGAATCCCGGTCCGACCTGCAGCCCCAGTGCATAAACAAATAATACCAGTCCGAAACTTTCGGCATAGTTCAGCATCTGGGGATTGATGGCAAGTCCTGAATGACCGGCAAGGATACCCGTGAAAAACACAAATGTCACCCCTAACGAGATGCCGCAAACATGTATTTTCCCCAAGGCAAGCCCTGTGGAGATAATCAGGGAAATGATGATAACCGCCTGTAGGGCGGTCTGCTCAAAAAACAAATCGTATAACCATTCCATTTTGGTCTGTTTTATAGTTGACAAGGTGACTAGGCGACTAGGTACTAGGTGACAAGGTTCTGAATAGTTTTGCTAATGGTATCTAGTACCTCGTCGCCTAGTACCTCGTCACCTAGTACCTAGTACCTAGTCACCTTAAAGAGATTATCTTACGAATAGCAGTTCACGGTATTTCGGGAGCGTCCACATCTGGTCGTCCACAATCAGTTCCAGCTTGTCGATGTGGTAGCGTATCTGCTCCAGCATGGGGGCGATGGTATCGTGATAGGCGATAGCCTTTTCGCGTTCGCCGGTGATTTTGTTTGCTACTTTGCGGGCTTCCACCATTGCGTCCACGTGCTCCTTGATGTATCCGGTGTGTTCGGCTATCTGTTTGATGATGGCGATGTTTTCGGATGAGAGGCGGGTGGCTTCGTCGGCATCGAAGAGCGACTTCATCTTATAGGCATTGTCTATCAGTTTGGTCTGGTATTCGATGGCGACGGGTACCACGTGGTTCATCACCAGATCGCCCAACACGCGTGCCTCAATCTGTATTTTCTTGGTGTACATTTCCCATTTCACTTCGTTGCGTGCCGCCAGCTCCTTACGGTTCATCACGCCGGTCGATTCGAACATCCGGATGGTTTCCGGTTTCAGGTAATTATCGAAGATGAGCGGGCAGCTGGTTTCGCAATCCAGTCCGCGGCGTGCCGCTTCGGCTTTCCATTCTTCGCTGTAGCCGTTGCCGTCAAAACGGATGGGCTTGCACTCCTTGATGTAGCGGCGCACCACCTCGATGATGGCGGAGATTTTCGGTTCGCCGTCTTCTATCAGTTTGTCTACGTCTTTTTTGAATTGGATGAGCTGCTCTGCCACGGCGGTGTTCAGGGCAATCATTGCGCTGGCACAGTTGGCTTCCGAGCCCGGTGCACGGAATTCGAAGCGGTTGCCGGTGAAGGCAAACGGCGAGGTGCGGTTACGGTCGGTATTGTCGATGAGCAGTTCGGGGATTTGCGGGATATCCAGGCGCATGCTCTGTTTGTCGCCCAGGGCTATCAGGTCGCTGTTGGTACTTTCTTCCAGGTGGTCGAGCACCTTGCTCAGTTGTGTGCCGAGGAAGGAGGAGATGATTGCCGGAGGTGCTTCGTGTGCTCCCAGGCGATGCGCGTTGGTAGCGCTCATGATAGAGGCTTTCAGCAAGCCGTTGTGGTGATATACCGCCATCAGCGTATTGACGATGAAGGTGATGAAGCGCAGGTTTTCTTCGGGAGTTTTGCCCGGAGCCATCAGCAATGTGCCGTTGTCGGCACCCAGCGACCAGTTGTTGTGCTTGCCAGAGCCGTTAATGCCCTTGAAGGGTTTTTCGTGGAGCAGCACGCGGAAACCATGGTTGCGTGCCACTTTGCGCATCAGCGACATAATGAGCATGTTATGGTCTACGGCGAGGTTGCATTCCTCATAGATGGGAGCCAGCTCGAACTGGTTGGGAGCCACCTCGTTGTGGCGGGTCTTGACGGGGATGCCCAGTTCCAGTGCCTGGATTTCGAGGTCTTTCATGAAAGCGGCCACGCGGGGCGGGATGGCACCGAAATAGTGGTCTTCCAGCTGCTGGTTCTTCGAAGCCTCGTGGCCCATCAGGGTGCGGCCGGTCAGCAGCAAGTCAGGGCGTGCGGCATACAGTCCTTCGTCTACCAGGAAGTATTCCTGCTCCCAGCCCAGGTAGGTGATGATTTTTTTCACCGAAGGGTCGAAGTAGTGCATGACATCCAGTGCCGATTTGTTGACCGCCTGTATAGATTTCAGAAGCGGTGCCTTGTAGTCGAGCGACTCGCCCGTATAGGCGATGAAGACGGTGGGGATGCACAAGGTGTCGCCTACCACGAAAACTGGCGACGAGGGGTCCCAGGCGCTATATCCGCGGGCTTCGAACGTGTTACGCACGCCTCCGTTGGGGAACGATGAGCCGTCGGCTTCCTGCTGTACCAGTAGTTTGCCCGAAAATTCTTCCAGCATGCCGCCTTTGCCGTCGTGTTCCACGAAGGCGTCGTGCTTTTCCGCCGTACCTTCGGTCAGGGGCTGGAACCAGTGCGTGTAGTGGGTGACACCCAGCTCGATGGCCCATTTCTTCATTCCTGCCGCCACCTCGTCGGCGATGCTGCGGTCGAGCGCCGCACCGTTGTCGATGACGTCTGTCAGTTTGGCATACACCTTGCTGGGCAGGTACTTGAACATCTTTTCACGGTTGAACACGTATTTGCCGAAATATTCGCTGGGGCGTTCCGATGGAGGGACCACTTCGACCGGCTTTTTATGAAAAGCTTTTTCTACTACTCTGAATCTTAGTTTTGACATAATAATTACCTCTGTTGTTTCTTGTTTATGTTCTGTTTGATGAAATTCCGGTTACAGGCATCTGCACAGGCGTTGCATCGCCTCTTGGATGCGTTCTTTTTCGCCGAAGGCGGTCAGTCTCAGGTAGCCTTCCCCGCTTGGGCCGAAACCTACCCCCGGAGTGGTCACCACCTGCGCTTCGTACAGTAGTTTTTCGAAGAACTTCCACGATGACATTCCGTCGGGAGCTTTGACCCACAGGTAGGGCGCGTCTTCGCCTCCGGTGTTTTTCAGTCCGATGCTGGTAAGTGCATGCTTCATGATGCGGGCGTTGTTCATGTAATATTGGATATGGGCTTTTACCTGTTCTTTTCCTTCGGGGGTATAGATGGCTTCCGCTCCACGCTGGGTGATGTAGGAGGTGCCGTTGAATACCGTTTCCTGGTGCCGTTTCCACAGGGGGCCCAGGGGGATGCGTTTCCCTGCCAGTGTGCCTCCGGTCACTTCTTTCGGGATAACCGTGTAGCCACATCTCACACCTGTAAAACCGGCTGTTTTCGAAAAGCTGCGCATCTCGATAGCTACTTTGCGTGCTCCCTTTATCTCATAGATGGAGTGAGGGATGCCGGCGTGTTGGATATAGGCTTCGTAGGCACCGTCGAAGATGATGAGGGTATCGTTTTCGAGGGCGTAGTTCACCCATTTTTTCAGTTCGGATTTGTCCAGCACGGTACCGGTAGGGTTGTTCGGGTAGCATAAGTAAATAATATCGACACGATGGTCGGGGATGGGAGGGATGAAATTGTTTTCTGGCAGGCAGGGCATATAAATTACATTGCTCCATTTCCCTCCCGCCAAAAGCTCGCCTGCGCGTCCGCACGATACGTTCGAGTCGATGTAGGCAGGATAGATAGGGTCGGTCACTCCGATGCTGTTGTCGTGGCGAAGGATGTCGCCGATGTGTCCTGTGTCGCTTTTGCTCCCGTCGCTCACAAAGATTTCGCTGCGTTCCAGATGCACGCCGCGTGGCGCATAATCGTGTTTGATGATGGCATCGATAAGGAACGGGTATCCTTCTTCGGGCCCGTAGCCGCGGAAGGTGGCGGCGTGTGCCAGTTCGTCGACAGCGCGGTGCATTGCCTCGGTGCACGCCTGTGGAAGGGGCAGGGTGACATCTCCTGTACCCAGCCGGATAAGGTCGGCTTTGGGATGGGTCACCTTGAACAAGTTGACTTTCTTTTCCAGGTCGGAGAAGAAGTAGTTGTTCGGCAATTTCAGGAAATGTTCGTTTACCAGTGCCATATTCGATATGTGTTGAAGTTTATGCGTTAGTCTGTTTCCGGTGCAAAGGTACGAAAATTTGCCGGTATTGCAGGGTAAAGAGGACTTCTTTTTTTATATCCCGCACGGCTTCTAAATCATTTGAAGTGTGAGCTGCGAAAATCTGCGTTTCAAAATCGCAAAATCGTATATTGTAAATCGTAAATTGTAAATCGCCAAATCGTAAATTCAAATCGTCCGCAGCTCCCAGAACGCTACGGCGGATGCTGCCGCCACGTTGAGCGAGTCCACCCCGTGCGCCATCGGGATGCGCACCGTGTAGTCGGCTTCGGCGATGGTGGCGTGCGGAAGCCCGTCGCCTTCGGTGCCCATCACCAGTGCCAGCCGCGGTTCTTGCTTGAGGGCAGGCGTGTCGAGCGGGACGGAGTCGTCCGAGAGTGCCAGGGCGGCGGTGCGGAAGCCCAGGCGGTGCAGGGCGGCGAGGGGAGCGTCGGCCCACGTCCACGGAATGAGGAACACCGAGCCCATCGAGACACGCACGGCACGGCGGTTCAGCGGGTCGCACGAGTCGGGGGTGAGCAGCACCCCGTCGATGCCCAATGCGGCGGCAGAGCGGAAGATGGCACCGATGTTGGTCGTGTCGGTCACCCCGTGAATCACCACGATGCGCCGTGCCCCGCCGCATACTTCTTCCACGCTTTTCACCGGCGGCCGGCGCATGGCGCAGAGCACGCCGCGTGTCAGGGTATAGCCCGTAAGCCGGGCGAGCAGCTCGCGTCCGCCGGTGTAGACGGGTATGTCCGGGCATCGGGCAAGGATGTCGGCGGCGTCGCCCGCAAGGTGCTTCCGCTCGCACAGCAGCGCCAGCGGCTCGTAGCCCGCGTCCAGCGCCACGCGGATTACTTTCGGGCTTTCGGCGATGAACACGCCCTTCTCCGGTTCCAGCCGGTTGCGCAGTTGTGCCTCGGTCAGTGCGCCGAACAGCTCCACCCCCGGCTGCTCCAGCGACGT
Source organism: Bacteroides sp. An269 (assembly GCF_002159755.1). NCBI lineage: Bacteria > Pseudomonadati > Bacteroidota > Bacteroidia > Bacteroidales > Bacteroidaceae > Bacteroides > Bacteroides sp. An269. The sequence goes on along the minus strand of NZ_NFJG01000156.1, from coordinate 405 downwards.
GATTTCGATGATTCGTTCCTTCTCCATAATTTGTTTTTTGTGTAGGGGCGTATCGCATACGCCCTGAAAACATCCATGTGGATTAGTTGACGCATTCGGGCGTATGCGATACGCCCCTACAAGGCAATTCAAAACTTGTCAACTGGTACCTTGTTACCTATAAAAGCCTTGTTACCTATAAAAAGCCTTGTTGCCTATAATGTTCCTCCCTCTCTCCTCTGCAAAGGTAAGAAATCTTTTCCATGTGGCAATGGATTTGGAACAGGTGGGCGTAAAAATCTGTTAACTGATTATCGTTTTTCTATCTATATTGCTGAAAATGAGAATTATATAAGATGTGAAAATGTTATTTCTATGCTTGTATTATCGTGACAATGACAAATGACAAATGACAATTAACAAAGT
>NZ_NFJG01000155.1:0-7443 GCF_002159755.1 Bacteroides sp. An269 | reverse complement strand
CCTTAATTCCGCAACACATATTGTTAGAAATAAATTTAAAATACTGAGTAATAATATATTACCCAGTATTTTGCCATGTCAGAAGATTCACTTAACTTAGTGTTGCAATAAAAATCAAACAAATCTTCATCAGGCATGGCAAAAGTACAAATAAAATCTGAACAAATCACTCCTTTTGGTGGAATATTTTGTGTAATGGAAGAATTCGATGCTCTTTTGTCTAACATAATTGATTCCACTTTGGGACCACGTACCAAGACATTCGGTTATCAATACAGTGAAATCTTCCGTTCTCTCATGTGCGTGTATTTCTGTGGCGGCTCCTGTGTTGAAGACATATCCACCCATCTCATGTCTCATCTTTCCTTTCATCCTGTGCTAAGGAGCTGCAGCGCAGATACGATTCTCCGTGCCATCAAGGAACTGACCGTCCCCAACATAACCTATACGTCTTCCGTCTCGGGAAAATCCTATGATTTCAATGTGGCAGACCGCATGAACGAACTGCTTGTCAAGGCACTCATATCTACCGGAGAATTAAACGAGGGACAGAAATATGATTTCGATTTCGACCATCAGTTTATCGAGACAGGCAAGTATGACGCCAAGCCCACCTACAAGAAGTTTACCGGATACAGCCCCGGAGTAGCTGTCATCGGCGACCATATCGTAGGCATAGAAAACCGCGACGGCAATACCAATGTCCGTTTCCGCCAACAGGATACGCTTGAAAGGATCTTTACAAGGCTTGAAGACAACGGTATCCATATAGACAGGGTACGTATGGACTGCGGGTCATGTTCCGAAGAGATTGTGGATGTGGTAAAAGATCATTGTAACCATTTCTACATCCGCGCCAACAGATGCTCGGCGTTTTACGATGACATGTTCATTCTCCGAGGATGGAGGACTGAGGAAATCAACGGAATAGAATTCGAACTGAACTCCATTATCGTGGAAAAGTGGAAGGGAAAGCCTTATCGCCTAGTTGTTCAGAGACAGAGAAGGACTGACAAAACTCAGGAACTATGGGAAGGTGAATATACCTACAGGTGCATTCTCACCAATGATTTCGAATCCGATGTCAGAGATATCGTAGAATTCTACAACCTGCGTGGAGGAAAGGAAAGAATCTTTGACGAAATGAACAACGGATTCGGATGGAAGCGTCTGCCCAAATCCTTCCTGGCTGAAAATACGGTCTATCTGCTGATGACCGCACTGATAAGGAACTTCTACAAAACCATTATCCGCAGAATGAATGTAAAGGCATTCGGACTCAACAGGACAAGCCGCATCAAAGCTTTCGTATTCAAGTATGTTTCTGTGGCTGCTAAATGGATAAAGACTTCCAGAATGCACATGCTGAATATCTACACCGGAAACAGGGCTTATGAGAATGTCTTTAAGGGCGGGGCGGATTAGCCCTTATGCTTTGTGGGATTTATGGCATATTGCCTCAAGTTGCCTTGTGGGGTAAGGGGAAGTTATGCCTGAAAGGTACGACCCAAGCTCTCATGACACACAGAAGTCTTCAGACTTTTCATGAAAATCGCAAAAAAACTGTCGTGTCATGAGAGGATAAAAGAGTTGCGGAAATGAGGTTGTCGATTACACTTGCCGAACCGGTGAAGGTAGATTTTTTTGCAGTACCGTAGGGCACGGCGATAACCACCTCATCGATGGCAATACTGGATTCGTGCATTTCTATGTTAATGGTTTTCTGCCCATTTATAGGAACTTCCTGAGTTTCGTAGCCGATAAATGAAAATACCAATGTGTTTTGTGGTTCGGTCTGTAGCGAATAGTCGCCATCCATGGAGGTGATTGTACCGTTAGTACTTCCTTTTACCGCTACTGTCACGCCGGGCAAACCTTCGCCTCCGGCAGTGACTTTTCCCGAAACAGTGATGCGTTGCGCATACGTCGCTATGCAGAACAAAAGCATGCATAGCAGAGTTAGTGACCTGCTCATAAGTGTTTAATTGGTTGTTATGTGTTTATAGTTTACAGTTGGTTTCTCTCTCTCTTGTGGAGAAACATTGTTTATGGTTTATTGAATAGTTTTGTCTGTTTCCCAAAAAACGGGCGCAAAAATAGTAAATTCTTTGAATAAATGACATAGAAAAGTGAAAATATGCGCACATCGGGTTTCGTTTTTGGGTATTTATTCTATCATTATGCATAAAAGATACACAATGATTGCTGGAAAATCGCTACCTTTGCAGCCTAAATCAGAAGAAATATGGATTATTCGATAAAAGACTTTGAGATTATGGCACCGGTAGGTTCGCGCGAATCACTGGCGGCGGCTATTCATGCCGGAGCAGATTCCATCTATTTCGGTATCGAGAGTTTGAACATGCGGGCACGGTCGGCAAGCACATTTACCATTGACGACTTGCGCGAGATAGCACGCACGTGCGACGAGCACGGGGTAAAGAGTTACCTCACGGTGAATACCATCATTTACGATGAAGACCTGGAGCTGATGCGCCGGATTATCGATGCGGCAAAACAGGCAGGCATCAGTGCGGTGATTGCCGCCGATGTGGCGGTAATGGCGTATTGCAACCAAATCGGGCAGGAAGTGCACCTTTCTACCCAACTGAACATCAGCAATGTGGAGGCACTGCGCTTTTATGCCCAGTTTGCCGACGTGGTGGTGCTGGCACGTGAACTGAACCTGAAACAGGTGCGCAAGATATACGATGCCATCCATGAGCAGCACATCACCGGCCCGATGGGGCAACCCGTGCGTATCGAGATGTTCTGCCACGGAGCGTTGTGCATGGCGGTATCGGGCAAGTGTTACCTCAGCCTGAACGAACTGAACGCTTCCGCCAACCGCGGTGCCTGTATGCAGGTGTGCCGCCGCGCCTATATTGTAAAAGACAAGGAAAGCGACATCGAACTGGAAGTGGATAACCAGTACATCATGTCGCCCAAAGACCTGAAGACCATCCGCTTTATGGACGAAATGATAGAAGCGGGCGTGCGGGTGTTCAAAATAGAGGGACGTGCCCGCGGACCCGAGTATGTGAAGACGGTGGTAGAGTGCTATAAGGAAGCCATCCGGTCGTACTTGGACGGCACGTTTACCGAAGCGAAGAAAGACGCATGGGACGAACGCTTGAAGACGGTATTCAACCGCGGCTTTTGGAACGGTTATTACTTGGGGCAACGCTTGGGAGAGTGGAGCCGCAATTACGGTTCGGGCGCTACCGAACGCAAGGTGTACGCCGGACGGGGCATCAAGTATTTCTCCAACATCGGCGTGGCTGAGTTTCTGATAGAAGCGTCCGAAATCAAGGTAGGCGACAAGCTGCTGATAACGGGTCCTACTACGGGCGCGATGTTTGTCACCCTCGACGAAGCCCGTGTCGACCTGAAACCGGTGGACGTAGTGCCCAAAGGCGTGCACGTGTCGTTCAAGGTGCCCGGACGCATCCGCCCCAGTGACAAACTGTACCGGATGGTCCCGACCGAGGAGTTGAAAAGAAAATAAGCAGGAAGCAAGCAGGAATTGGGAAGTCAATTAGCAGCATGGTCCTTTACATCCCAGTCCTCTTAAAATCCTAAGATACCAGGACTGCAGTCCTAATATATATAGGACTGCAGTCCTGACGCTGTAAGACAGTAGTCCTATACTACTGGGACTGGACATGCAGTTTATTCTCTTCTCTCTTTTGACTGATTGTCTTATGTTGCGCAGCTCGTTATGCACTAAAATCAGCTTATAGCCTTGCACTCCGGTCTACGATTTTAATCAGGTTATAGAGTTCTGCCACCTCGTTGGTAAAAACGGGCGAAAAAATTGGGAGAAATTGGTAAAACAGAGGTTACTCGTACAGATCATGCAGGAACTCTTTATGAGACAGTAGGATCAACAACAACTGAATGGAAAGATCCAATTATCATAAAGCCCGAAGAGAAAGATAAGAAATAATAGAGTTTATGCAGAATAAGGAATAGTATATTTGATTGTCAGTACTATTGAATCTTATTCGATACGATGTTATAGTATTTATAATTTTTAAAGTGTTCGGATAATTACTATATCCGACACTTTTATAAATAAAAGTGCCGTATGGGAAAAATATTATGTGCATGTATGTTAATGATTTTTGTGAACATGAGTTCACGAACGGTTTTTGCGCAAAGCCATTATATGGAAATAGATAGTCTGCTTATTCATTATGTGGACTTCAATCTTATGACAATGATTGATATTGGTTGTGACAATTTTGAATCAGCTTTGGCTTATAAAACAGTTGTACTTCGTGATTCGAGTTGTATTGCAGAATTGGCAGATATTCTTTTGGAAGAAAAATGCAAAACGGAACAACCTATTGATGTTAGATGCAAGATTTATATGTTTACTCCACAAGGAATAAAGGTGATGTGTTTAGGGAAATATATTTTGTGTTATAATGGTAATTCTTATAAAATAAATACCCTATTCATTGATAAAGTGAAAGAACTTATTTTAAAAGGGGAAAAGGTCTTGAATGATACGATAATAACCCATACTCCTATTTTATTGATAAAGCAGGATGTTTTTTATAATTATGTTAGGCAAAGATGCTTACCTATTATGAAAAAAGAAAAGATAGATTCCTTAAAGATTATAGTTGATTTTTGTATTGATAGAAAAGGTCATACTGTAGATGTATCCATAAAAGGATGGAAAAATCAATTTGTTTCAAATTCATTACAAGATGAAATCACTCGTTTATTTCAAGAACATTTGAAATGGTCTGCGTCAGAAAATCGTTCTCACAAAGTTAGAAAAGTATTACCTTTAGTGCTAGTCTCTGATTAGTTGCTTATAGAAATTTTGTTCGTTTGAAAGAGACAAATGAGAATGCATCAACTGCTTACGGCTTGACTGACAATTGACTTGTATGTTAAATGTCAATCAAGTAATGAAAGTAGACAATGTCATTAGTACAGTAGCTCAACAACAACGGCTTCGAGTTCAAAGATGCCGTAAAGCAGGCGAATGAGTACACGTATGACAAAAACGGCAACCTGACGAAAGATTTGAACAAGAATATCACAGAGATTCAATATAATTGTTTAAATTTGCCAAGCAAGGTCACGTTCGGGAACGGGAATACGATAACTTATCTGTATGCAGCTGACGGCACAAAGCTGCGCACGGTGCATAAGACAGGAAGTACGACCACCACGACAGACTATTGCGGGAATGTGGTCTATGAAAACGGTACGCAGAAGCTATTGCTGACGGAAGAGGGCTATGTCACCTTGGCTGACAGCAAGTACCATTATTACCTGAAAGACCATCAAGGCAACAACCGTGTGGTTATCAGCTCAACGGGGACGGTCGAAGAAACAAACCATTATTATCCTTTCGGCGGGGTATTCGCAGCAACGAACAATGTGCAGCCGTACAAGTATAACGGTAAGGAGTTTGACACGAAGAACGGCCTGAACTGGTACGATTACGGTGCACGGCACTATGATGCGGCGTTGGGAAGGTGGCATGTTATTGACCCGATGGCTGAAAAATATTGTACTTTTACTCCTTATTCTTATTGTGTCAATAATCCTATTATGTATATAGACCCTGATGGCAGATTGGCAAATCCCATTTACGATCAAGAAGGAAACTTTTTAGGGACGGACAATAGAGGTTTGCAAGGAGACGCTATCATAATGGATTCGAAGTTCTTCCAACAAGGTATGGAACATGAACTTGCTGAAGGACTTGATTTAGGTCTTTCCAGCCTTGACGAAGGGACTCGTGGAATAGTTGAGGCAAGTGTTAGAAGTTTAGTGAACAGACCGGATTATGATGGCTTTGTGACGGTAAGCGAAGGCATTCAATGGGCTAAGAACCATCCGAATGCGTTGAATTATCCTACCCCTAATAATGCATTATATATCAATGCGGCTTTATTGGATTTTGGGGAACTTTCTGTTGACAAAATTGGCATTCCTAATATAGGGAAACCTGTACGAACTCAATTGTTTACTGTCCCAAATACATTAGAATCTATCTATAATGAAAGATTGAGGGCTACAGTATATGCTTTAGGAAGAGTAAATGTTACATTACAAAACCCTGTTTTGCGTACTATATCAGTAGTAAATGATGAAGCAACGTATTACGATTGGAATCAAGGAGATTCATTTGTCCGTAGATCTGCAATTTTTTTGGAACGGATGCGGACAGGATTAAATGACACTCATGGATTTAGGGCTTATTATTATGGCTATGGAGTTTTAAGAAAATAGAGTAGAAATATGAAAAAGTTTTTAGTGCTTGGTTTAGTTGTTTTGTGGATTGTTAGTTGTAAATGTCCTTTCCTTTGGATTGTGAATTTAGGGAATAATTTTGCATTGCTTCAATGGGATGATACAGATATTGTATATGACCGCAATGGAGACAAAGAATGTTTTTCAAGTTCGGAAAGTGTACAAGTTGTGCCATTTGAAGTTGTTGCCTATAATTTTAATGACCGTTGGATTATTGCTAAATCAGATTCAAAGGCGGGAGATAATCCCCAATACTGGATAATTGACAAGCAGTATAATTTTTCTCGTTTAGGTTATAGGGAAGAATTGCAACGTCAGACTACAGGTCCGCTTGATTCTATTAGTTTTTATAAGACAATAAAAACGTATGGCATTGATTTACAATTGAAATATTTAAGCAATAAGTAACAATTTGCTTGTTTCTAATAAAGACAGCCTTGATATTGTAATCAAATAATGATTCGATATTTAGGCTGTTTTTATTTTTTGTGTATCGTATCAATACTCCTACGACAAAATGGCAACCTGACAAAAGATTTGAACAAAGATGTTACAGGTATTCAATATAATTGTTTAAATTTGCCAAGCAAGGTCACGTTTAAGGACGGTAATACCATCACTTATTTATATGCTGCTGACGGCACAAAGCTACGCACGGTGCATAAAACAGGAAGTACGACCACCACGACTGACTATTGCGGCAATGTGGTCTATGAAAACGGCACGCAGAAATACCTGTTGACGGAAGAGGGCTATGTCACCTTGGCTGACAGCAAGTACCATTATTACTTGAAGGACCACCAAGGTAATAACCGTGTGGTCATCAGTTCCACGGGAACTGTTGAGGAGACGAATCATTATTATTCGTTCGGCGGGGTGTTCGCGGCAACGAACAATATGCAGCCTTATAAGTATAATGGTAAGGAGTTCGATAACAAGAACGGCTTGAACTGGTACGATTACGGTGCACGGCACTATGATGCGGCATTAGGAAGGTTTGTGAGTGTTGACCCGTTATCGGAGCAAGATTATCCGAGCCCCCCTTATACTTATTGTGGCGGCAATCCCGTTATCCGCATAGACAAGGACGGCAAGATTTGGGATACGGTATGGGACATCGGCAATATGCTTTACGATGCAGGTGCAGCCGTAGCTGCC
>NZ_NFJG01000154.1:0-7677 GCF_002159755.1 Bacteroides sp. An269 | reverse complement strand
TTTACGCATAAAGTCATGGGGGTATTAAGTTATTTCTTTCATTTACAAATTTAATAATTCTCTTGGCTTTATGCTATTTTGCTAGCACATTACAAACATAGGAACTAAAGATAAAGAATGTATACCAAGCCAAATTTGCAAGGATTCTTTATGCTAAATCCTTCATTCTTCATTTATAAAATCGTATCTTTGCACTTGTAATATTCAAAAAAATATGGGTATGAAAACACACCTTTATTACTACATCGCAATTGTATGCATCATTCTCGGAACTTCATGCACCTCCGGGCAAAAGCAGCATGCGACCGAAGAACACACGTCCATACAAAAAGAAAATGTAGCCACACAACCAGACAAAGCACAGTTCCCTTTCCCCGACATTCCAGTGATGTTGACTGAGCCGGAAGAACGTCGTGAATTTCTATTGGCACACTATTGGGATAATTTCAACTTCTCCGACACGACTTTACTTAATAACCGTGACATAACCGAACAAGGATTCGTCAATCACATCTCGTTACTGGCAGATGGTGAAAGTTCTTCACAAGAAATCACAAAGAGTCTGGATGCTCTCTGCTCGCATATAGAACAGCAACGGGAAGCGTGCAAAACATTCATGCATTTGTTCGACGAATATTTATACAATCCCAACTCACCCTTATACAACGAAGCATTGTATCTTGTTTACCTGAACCGTATGCTGCAAAGCAAAACCATAGACGATGCGACTAAAAGCACATTGGCTTTCAAACAAAAGCTCATCAGCCGGAACCAGCCTGGTACACTTGCTTCTGACTTTACGTATTATCTACCCAACGGACAGGCAAGCAAACTTCATCAAACTCCAGCCTCAAACAACCGTCTGCTGCTGATATTCTATGATCCGGAATGCCCCAGTTGTCATGAAATCATGCAAGACATGCTGCACGACCAGACCTTGGCAGATGCTGTAACCGATGGTAAACTCACCGTATTGGCCATTTACACCGAAGGTAATCCAGAAGCATGGCGTAGCGATCTTTCCAACCTCCCGGCCAACTGGATGGTAGGCACCGACCGTGAGGCTATCAAGCTAAACGCCCTCTATGACCTGAAAGCCATGCCATCGCTTTACCTGCTTGATGGGAATAAAAAAGTCATTTTGAAAGATGCCCCCTACGCACGTATCCGTGCCGCATTACATTTTTAAGAAACAGTTTCTTTGTTTCCGCTTTTGAGAATATTTGCCTGAACATAAATCAACAAATAAAAGACAAATCACATAGCTGCCTTGTTTGTAAGATTATTAATCTTCATGCCGAAAGATTATTAATCTTCACGCTGTAAGATTAATAATCTTACAAACGATGCAGCTATATTACGGAGAGACCAAAGCTTGCTTGGCATGCCGGATGTGTAATCTGACATAATTGAAGAAGCGGATTTGCAATCCAACATGATATTGGCAACAAGAGTGATACCGACAGTATGTATTAATGTACAATTGCACACCGCTCAACATATAAATACCCAACCACAACATATCGGTTTTTAACTCCTCGCCAACTTCCCTAACTTCTTAATTTTTATCAGAATCTGTTGAGGCTATGAAGCATATAAGTCATTACGGACAGTTATAATGGCACTTATAGGTAGTTACGGGAATAATTGTGTTTCGTAGTAAAGTTTAAATCTTACTTGCCCGTAATATCTCACGTTTACCTTCTGGAGGACCGGGCAAGCGTTCTACGGTAAAGCCTGCAGCTTGTAGGGTACGACGCACGATACCTTTAGCACAATAGGTAGTGAAAATACCTCCAGGATTCAAATGGGTAAAAAGACGGGTAAAGAGTTCCGGACTCCACATCTCAGGTTGTTTTTCGGGAGCGAAGGCATCGAAATAGATTATGTCGTACAAATCGGGGAAAGTATAGGTAGTAAAGTCGGTTTGTACCTTGTGTAAAGTGAAAAAAGGGGTAAGCGGAACGTCTTTTTCCCATGGTGCAGTATGAAGTGTACGGAAAGCTGTGGCATGTTCGGGAGAAATCTGTTCGGGATAAGCAAGACAGTTTGCCAGTTCGGGTGTTATAGGGTAGCGTTCAAGGGTGGTATAATGTACGGTACGTCCGGATTTTCCGGCTGCAAGCAAGGTAAGGAAGGCATTCAGTCCTGTGCCGAAGCCTATTTCCAATATGTGGGGAGAGGGAGAAGGATGGTGTTCCAGTCCCATTCGGATAAAGATGTGTTCCGATTCGGTGAGTGCTCCTTTTACAGAATGGTAGTGTTCATTCAATTCGGGGACGAAGAGTGTGTTGCTTCCATCAGCGGTTTGTTCGAGTTCTATCATCTTTATTTGTGGTTTAGTCAATATATTTCAAGTTTAAGCCAGATTTTTTCACTTCTTACATTAAATCAATTACCCCTAGCGTTGCAGCTACCAAGATAGTATAACGTGCCAGTTTTCCAAGGGTCATCGAGAGTGTTACTATCCATACGTTGGCGCGCATCCAACCCAGCACAATGAGGATGGCGTCACCTATCACAGGCAAGAAAGAAAACAATGCCATCCACGAACCTCGCCCACGAATAAAACGTTCGGCACGGTCCATCTGTTTTTTATCTACCTTCAGGTATTTCTCTATCCATTCCATTTTGCCCAGATGCCCTATCCAGTAGCAAGTAATGCCTCCTAATGCATTGCCACTGGTTGTAGCAATTGTAGACCATACAGGATCCAACCCTAATCCTACACATGCCAACAGAACAGCTTCAGATGAGAATGGCAAGACAGTTCCGGCAAGAAAGGCGGAAATAAACATCCCGATGTATCCCCAGTCTGTCAGAAGTTGAAAAAATGCATCCATAGATTAAATAAACAAAGTGAAACCCATAAGATAAGGGTAGTATTGAACAGGATATGCGAAACCCGGTTGAACGTCAGGGCAAAATAATGTGCACTTATCAAAGAGGCAGGAATCAACATCAATGGTAACAATGCCTGGAAATATTGTGGCTGTAACACACACAAAAGGTTAAGCCAAAGCATCATCCATACAAAGATACGCAACAGAATACGTGTCTGTACTTTGTCTTTGAAGGCAGACCGCAGGTAGAGTGTGCCGTAAATACCGGAGAATATCAGAACAATGCTCCATGACACATAATGAGTGAGCGTCAGTGTATGATAGTTGATGGGCTGGAATTGGAACAGACGCATCAGGTAAGGATAAACCGCTTCTAAGTTGTCTGTCCATACGTAGTATCCGAACAGTAGCCAGTAGGGTAGTGTAAAGCCGATAATGCCGGCAAAGAAACTACGGATATTGAGTGAACGCAGGCTGATAGTGTGTATATATAATAAAGGTGTAAGCCAGGCCAATGCAGGAAGTATAAAACTGCTTAGCCCCAGACAGAAGAATGCTTGAAACAGGGCTCCAGAAGCATAAGGAGACTCGTAGCTCCGAAAAAGGAACAAGAGCATCAGTATAAACAAAACTGGCAAAATACATGTCAGCGAAGTTTCGTGTAAGAACGGCATAGCTGCATAAAGCAACAGGAACAGAACTGCGGGAAGTGTAGTGCGGGTACGTATTAAAACGAACTTGGTTTCTGTTTCAATCAGCAGGTAAGAGGTAAGTCCATATGCCAGCAACGAACTTATGCTTGGCCAATCATGAACCGAAGAAAGTGTCCAAACGATCAGCGTAAGAATAGCAGCTACAGGAAGGGTCAATCTTCCTGTAGCTACTTGGTATTGGAATCTGTTTCTTGATGAAAACATAATTAACAGTTCATTGATTTATGACACACAGATAATATAACGAGTATCATTTATAAATCAAATCCGATGTCGGAACGGAAATATTTCTTCTCGAAATGAATCTTTCCGGCATTGGTGAACGATTGTCTTAAGGCTTCTTCTTTATTGGTTCCATACGAGCTGACGGCAATGACACGTCCGCCGTTTGTTACCACTTGCCCGTCTTTTATTGCCGTTCCGGCATGGAACACGATGCTTCCGCCTGCTTTGGCTTCTTCAATGCCGCTGATGGGGAATCCTTTCTGATAGGCTTCGGGATAACCGCCGGATACCAGCATGACACATACGGCTGAGCGCGAATCGATTTCCAAGGTCTTTTCATGGAGGTTTCCGTTTGCCACGCCTTCGAAGAGGTCTACCAGGTCGCTCTTGATGCGAAGCATGACGCTTTCCGTCTCGGGGTCGCCCATACGCACGTTGTATTCGATGACCATCGGGTCTCCTTTTACGTTGATAAGCCCGAAGAAAATGAATCCTTTGTAGTCCAATCCTTCAGCAGCCAGCCCTTCTACCGTGGGACGGATAATGCGGTCTTCTACCTTTTGCATCCATACTTTGTCGGCAAACGGAACGGGAGATACCGAACCCATACCGCCGGTATTCAGTCCTTTGTCGCCTTCGCCGATGCGTTTGTAGTCTTTGGCTTCGGGCAGAATCTTATAATGTTTTCCATCGGTCAGTACAAATACCGAACATTCGATGCCGCTCAGGAATTCTTCGATGACAACGGTTGCCGAAGCGTTTCCGAACATTCCTCCCAGCATTTCCTTCAGTTCTTTCTTAGCTTCTTCCAGAGTGGGAAGGATAAGCACGCCTTTGCCGGCACACAAGCCGTCGGCTTTCAGCACGTAAGGTGCCTGCAGGGTTTCGAGGAATGCCAGTCCTTCTTCCAAATTGGCAGAAGTTATGCTTTTATAGCCTGCCGTAGGGATGCCGTGACGTTGCATGAACCCTTTAGCGAATTCCTTGCTTCCCTCCAAGGTTGCTCCGGCTTTCGACGGACCGATAACCGGAATATTTTTCAAGGCTTCATCGTTGCGGAAGAAGTCGTAGATGCCTTTTACCAGCGGGTCTTCAGGACCCACTACCAGCATGTCGATGCCGTTTTCAAGGACAAAACGTTTGATGGCTTCGAAGTCATCGGCTTTGATGGCTACGTTTTCGCCTACCTCTTGCGTTCCGGCATTGCCCGGAGCGATGTACAGCTTTTCTACTTTCGGACTTTGTGCGATTTTCCATGCCAATGCATGTTCGCGTCCGCCTGAACCTAATAACAGTAGTTTCATATCCGTTCGATTTAAGTTGATGTCTTTTATTATATTTATTCACCACAGAGGACACAGAAGCACACAGAGTTTTTATTATTCCCTCTGTGATACTCTGTGTCCTCCTCTGTGGTGCAATCGGGTCATATCGGTTTATTTTAAATAATCAAGGAAATAACGCGTGATGTGTTCATGCAGGTGAACGCGGTCGCGTCCCATCATGTTATGCCCGTCTTCGGGATAGATGAAGAGGTCGGGATGCGTTCCGGCATCGATGCATGCACGCAGGAAAGTAATCGTATGTTGGGGAACGCACGTGGGGTCCATTCCGCCGATGATGATTTCCAACCTTCCTTTCAGATTGCCGGCTTTGGCTTTCAAATCCCGACTTTTATATCCTTCGGGATTGGTTTGCGGCGTGTCCATATAGCGTTCGCCGTACATCACTTCGTAATATTTCCAGTCGATGACCGGACCTCCAGCCACGCCTACCTTGAAGAGGTCAGGGTAAGTCAGCATCAGGTTGGTGGTCATATAGCCGCCGAAACTCCAGCCGTGTACGCCTATCTTTCCGGCATCCACATACGGAAGTGATTGCAGGAACTTGACTCCTTCCACTTGGTCTTTGGCTTCTTCTGCGCCTAATTGGCGGAAGGTGCAGTTTTCGAACTGAATGCCCCGGTTATCACTTCCCCGGTTGTCTACCGTAAGCATTACATAGCCTTGTTGTGCCATATACAGGTCCCATCCGCGTGCATCATAGAAGCGTGTGTTGTGAATCATCTGTGCATGCGGACCGCCATATACGTAGATAATGGCAGGGTATTTCTTGTTCGGGTCGAAGCCCACCGGCTTAATCAGGCGATAATACAGGTCGGCCTTTCCGTCGGCGGCTTTGATGGTGCCGATGCTGATTTCGGGCAAGTTGTATTGTTCTTTCATCGGGTCGGTGGCAGTAAGCAATGTAACGCCTTTTTTCCCGTTGGTAGGCAGGATGCTGATTTCACGTGGAACATCGTTCGAAGTGAAATTGTCTATCAGGAATGTTCCGTTTTCCGAGAGTTGCGCGCGGTGCATTCCGTCCCGTTTGCCTATCAAGGTACGTTTCCCGGCCTTTACATCGAGGCTGAAGACATTGGTCTGGAGCGGAGAGATTTCCGTGCTTCCGATGATGACGGTCTTCATCTTCTTGTTAAAACCTAAGATTTCCTGCACCAGCCAGTCTCCTTGGGTGAGCGGGGTGGTCTGCAGGTATTCGCAATACGTGTCGTCCGCATCCTTTCCGGTTTTCCATTCGCCTGCCTGAGGCTTTTGGGTATCCATTAGATAAAGGTGGTGATACCCGTCGCGTTGGCTCCAGTAGACGAACTTGGTTTCGTCCCAGGGCAAGAAAGCCAAGGGGTGTTGCGGCTCTACGTAACGGGCATGCTTCTCTTCGTACAGCACGCCTTTCTTCTCGCCGGTTTCGGCATTGTATTGCACCAGTTGTGCGTGGTTCTGGTCGCGGTTCAGTTCGATGACATAGATGTCTTTCTCGTCGGGCGACCAGCTGATATTGGTAAAGTAACGGTCGGTTGGGTCACCTGCCTGCAGGTAAATGGTTTTTCCCGTCTTTACATGATAGATGCCGACGGTCACCTTGTGGCTGGTCATGCCTGCCATCGGATATTTGTCGGGCACGAGGGTTGCGATGCGGGTGGTGGTGTTCACCTGCGGATAATCGGTCACCATGCTTTGGTCCATCCGGTAGAAGGCCAGATACGTGCCTTTCGGGCTCCAGAATGTACCTTTCATGATGCCGAACTCGTTGCGGTGAACCGCTTGGCCGTAAACGATGTCGTTATCTATTTCCTTTTCACCCATTAGGTGCGGGCTTACTGCGGTGGAAAAATCCCCGTGGTTGGCAATATATAAATGGTCGCCTGCCGTATAAGCAAGATAGCCGTTCTCTTTGCAGAAATCAAAGTTGGTGGCGTTTGCTTCTTGGATGCGGAACATGTTGGTTAACTTCTTCTGGATAAAGTCATAGAAGAAGACATAGCTTTCACTTTTTTCTTCATCTCCCACATAGCCCGAAAACATCAGGAGGTTCCGGTTTTCCCAAGGCAGGGAAGCGCCTTGCAGGGTGTGAAGCGGCTTGATGGGAGCTAAAAGTTTGTACGGCTTTTCTCCGTTTTGCAAGGCTTCGTTCACTTCTTTCAATGTCACCAGTATAGTTTCTTCTCCGGTACGATTATCTATTTGTCTGATATCGTCCACATCTGCACGCACACATACATCTCCCCACCATTGCAACCCTGGTAAGTTTTGAGGAGTCAGGTTAAAATAATTGCTTCCACCGGGAATCACATCATCCAGTGTGAACGCTTTTTTTTCTTGGGCGCACAAAGTAACGGTCATGCAAAGTGTTATAATAAATGATAGAAATTTTTTCATATAGGTTGTGATTTTAGTTTTTGAGTTCTTTAGTTTGTAAGTTTTTCAGGCTCTTGAGTTCTTGAAACTTTAGAAGCTGTTTTGAATTTCTCCAAAAAGTTTTTCTTGGCTTGATGTATCCGTTTTCGTGTGTGCTTTGGGCGATTTTTTGGTCCTTTCCGCTCCTGTTCTTCGTCA
>NZ_NFJG01000153.1:0-7723 GCF_002159755.1 Bacteroides sp. An269 | reverse complement strand
CAATGTTTATTGCGGTGCGTACGGGACTCGAACCCGTGACCCCATGCGTGACAGGCATGTATTCTAACCAACTGAACTAACGCACCATTTTGTTTTTCTTTCGTTGCTACCTCTCTCGATTGCGATGCAAAGGTACAATGTTTTTTGTAATTTCCAAACTTTTAGGAGATGTTTTTTAGAAAAAAGTTAAAAAGCTTTTGAGTATCAGAATAAAAAGCTATATTAGTAGATAAAAAGAAATGTAATATGGATATGCGCATTTTTCAGGTACACTCAAATAAGGCGCTTCCACATGTAGGAAGTATTCTTATTGCTTCTCCGCTATTGTATGATTATCATTTTGCACGTTCCGTTGTTTTGATGGTGACACATAACATAGAAGGAAGTATGGGTATTGTGATGAATAAAAATTTCAGATACCTTATTGCACTGAACCAGTTAGTGCCGAAATTGGCAGCTGTGCCTGCTATCCCGATATTTAAAGGAGGACCTGTTGATCGTGATACGATTTTCTTTTTGCATGTGCTTGGCCATTTAAAAGGTGCTTTAGACTTAGGAAACGGGCTTTATCTGAATGGTGATTTCTCGGCGGTGATACAATATATCTTGAATGGAAATCCGGTAGAGGGGTTTATCCGTTTTTTTGCTGGTTATGCGGGTTGGGAACATGAACAGTTGGAAAAAGAAATAGATGATGATTCGTGGATGGTAGGTGAGGGAACTAAAACTCATCTGTTGGATGAAGATTATCATAATCTTTGGTTCAATAGTATGAATGAGCTTGGGAAGCCTTATAGTTTATGGGCTACTTATCCTCAATATCCGTCTTGTAACTGAAGAAAAGGATGGACCCGATTCTGCTAAAATAATGATATAGGGTCATTCGCTGTAAGATTATTAATCTTCAGGCTGCAAGATTATTAATCTTACAAGCGGAAGATTAATAATCTTACACCAGACGAAGTTATCTGCGTTGGGAGAAGCGGTGAACGGAATGGAGGCAGCATGCTGGAACTGTGACATCAACAAAATGCACAAATTCATACCGCGCATAGTATAACTGGAATGGCTTATGAAGTATATCTTTGTTTTGAAGGTATATCAAAAGGTATATCAATTGGAGGGAATACGGAGATTTCATAAGATAAAATCTGTCTTAAAACATAGTTTAGTAACACTGGCTAAAACATTGCATTTCTCGACATTAATTCCTAATTTGCACCCCATTAAGTAAGAGATATGAAAAGCATATCCTTTTGTTGTTTATTAAAATCTTGAATACCATGAAAGTATATCAGACTAACGAAATTAAAAACATTGCGTTGCTTGGCAACGATGGATCAGGTAAAACCACTCTCACAGAAGCGTTGCTCTATGAGAGTGGGGTTATAAAACGTCGCGGAAGAATTACTGCTAAAAATACAGTTAGTGACTATTTCCCGGTAGAACAGGAATATGGATATTCTGTTTTTTCTACTGTTTATCATGTAGAGTGGAATGGCAAGAAGTTGAATATTATTGATTGTCCGGGAAGTGACGACTTTGTTGGTGCCGCCATTACGGCCCTAAATGTAACTGATACGGCTGTTTTGTTGTTGAATGGTCAATGTGGACCAGAGGTCGGTACGCAGAACCATTTCCGTTATACGGAAAAATTGGGTAAACCTGTCATATTTTTAGTTAATCAGTTGGATAGTGAAAAATGTGATTTTGATCGTGTGCTGGAGCAATTGAAGGAAAATTATGGTTCCAAGGTGGTGCCAGTGCAATATCCTATCAGTACAGGTCCCGATTTTAATTCGTTGATTGATGTACTTTTAATGAAAAAATATTCTTGGAAACCGGAAGGCGGTGAGCCGACGATTGAAGAAATTCCTGCTGAAGAAATGGAAAAGGCTCAGGCATGGCATAAAATATTGGTAGAAGCTGCAGCTGAACATGATGAGACTTTGATGGAGAAATTTTTTGAGTCGGATTCCCTTACCGAGGATGAAATGCGTGAAGGTATCCGTAAGGGGCTGATTGCACGAGGAATGTTCCCTGTATTTTGTGTTTGTGCAGGGAAAGATATGGGCGTTCGTCGTTTGATGGAGTTTTTAGGCAATGTGGTTCCTTTTGTAGATGAAATGCCGGTGGTTCATAATACACGTGGAGTGCCTGTTCCCCCCGATGCAAATGGCGCTACTTCATTGTATTTTTTCAAGACGGCTGTAGAGCCGCATATTGGTGATGTGCAATATTTTAAGGTAATGAGTGGCGTGGTGCATGAAGGCGATGACTTGACTAATGCTGACCGTGGCTCGAAAGAACGTATGGCACAGTTGTATGTATGTGCCGGCTCGATACGTGAAAAAGTGGAAGAACTTCGTGCCGGTGATATTGGCTGTACGGTAAAACTGAAAGATGTAAAGACCGGAAATACATTGAATGGTAAAGACTGTGACAATCGTTTCAACTTTATCAAATATCCCAATCCGAAGTATACTCGTGCCATTAAACCGGTGAATGAGGCGGATATGGAAAAGATGATGTCAATTTTAAACCGTATGCGTGAAGAAGACCCGACATGGGTTATCGAACAGTCGAAAGAATTGAGGCAGATTTTAGTTCATGGCCAAGGGGAATTTCATTTGCGTACGTTAAAATGGCGTTTGGAGAATAATGAAAAATTGCCTGTACAGTTTATTGAGGCTAAAATTCCTTATCGGGAGACTATTACGAAGGCAGCACGTGCCGATTATCGTCACAAGAAGCAATCGGGTGGGGCAGGACAGTTCGGTGAAGTGCATCTGATTGTGGAGCCTTATTATGAAGGAATGCCTGCTCCAGACGTCTATAGGTTTAACGGCCAGGAATTTAAGGTTACAGTAAAAGGAACTGAAACCATTGATTTGGAATGGGGCGGAAAGTTGGTATTTATTAATAGTGTGGTAGGTGGTGCTATTGATGCCCGTTTTATGCCTGCTATATTAAAAGGTATTATGAGCCGTATGGAACAAGGACCGTTGACTGGGTCATACGCCCGGGATGTGCGGGTTATTGTTTATGATGGTAAAATGCATCCGGTCGATTCAAATGAAATTTCTTTTATGCTGGCAGGGCGTCATGCTTTCAGTGAGGCGTTTAAGAATGCAGGTCCCAAAATATTGGAGCCTATTTATGATGTGGAAGTGTTCTGTCCGAGTGATAAGTTAGGTGATGTAATGAGCGATATGCAAGGTCGTCGGGGCATGATTATGGGTATGAGTAGTGAGAAAGGCTACGAAAAACTGGCTGCCAAAGTACCTTTGAAAGAAATGTCTAATTATTCTACTGCATTGAGCTCGTTGACAGGAGGACGCGCCTCATTCATTATGAAGTTTGCAAGTTATGAGTTGGTTCCAACTGATGTTCAGACGAAATTGATGAAAGAATTCGAAGAACAGGAAAAGGATGAAATGTAAGTAGCTTATTGTTTTCATACATTAAAAGGTCGTATTTCTTAAAATACGGCCTTTTTTTGTTTAACTAAACTTAAACTATTAGGGATATTTATTTGTTATTGATTTAAAATTTTATTAATTTTGCAACTGAGTAAGTGCTGATTGCTTCTGAAGTGCTTGTTTTGATATGTTAAATGGAATTTTCAGTTAATATAAGAGAATCTCGGATTAAAACATGTTAAGCAAGGTGTATTGTAACAGGTAGCGGTTTAATTTTGCCCTCATGAAAAAGTCAACTATTTGGATATTAGGAATCGTTATGGGATTGTCTTTTCTCAGTTTGCTGTATTTGCAGGTAAGCTATATAGAAGAGATGGTCAAGATGCGTAAGGAGCAGTTCGAAGAAAATGTAGGACGAAGCCTTGCTCAGGCAGTTCATAATTTGGAATTGGTAGAAACGAAAAAGTATTTGGAAAAAGATGTGGCTGCAACAGAACGTGCGGCACGTATTTCCGATCAGTTTCGTCAACAGACATTGGCTAAGGATAGTGACCGGGATGTGGT
Source organism: Bacteroides sp. An269 (assembly GCF_002159755.1). Lineage (NCBI taxonomy): Bacteria > Pseudomonadati > Bacteroidota > Bacteroidia > Bacteroidales > Bacteroidaceae > Bacteroides > Bacteroides sp. An269. The sequence goes on along the minus strand of NZ_NFJG01000153.1, from coordinate 3,737 downwards.
AGAACATCGCCGTTATACGGTGACTTCACCTGATGGGAGCACTTTCTCCAGTTTTGAATGGAAAACGATTATTAATCGTCCCTCCAGTGTGCCTAAGGTGATTATTTCGACCGGAAAGAATATTCCGCAGACTTCTCGAAACCTGCAGGAAATATTAAAGGAACGTTATGTTTACCAGCGTGCATTGTTGGACGAGGTGATTTACAATATTTTATATACGGCCAGTGACAAGCCGCTGAAGGAACGGATTAACTTTAAACAGTTGGATTATTATTTGAACTCAGAACTGAAAAACAATGGGGTAGATATACCTTATCATTTCACAGTAACTGATCGGGATGGGAAAGAAGTGTACCGGTGTTCAGATTATGAATATGATAATGAAAAAATCTATTCCCGTTTGCTTTTTGAAAAAGATCCACCTGCTAAGATGGGATTTGTAAATGTATTTTTCCCGACAATGGATAATTACATTTTCAGTTCGGTGCGGTTTATGATACCTTCTATCATATTTACGCTGGTATTGCTGGTGACATTTATATTTACCATATACATTATTTTCCGTCAAAAGAAACTTACCGAAATCAAAAACGATTTTATTAATAACATGACGCATGAGTTCAAAACTCCGATTTCGACTATTTCTTTGGCTGCGCAAATGTTGAATGATCCGGCGGTAGGTAAATCTCCTGCAATGTTTAAACACATATCGGGAGTTATCAATGATGAGACAAAGCGTTTGCGTTTTCAGGTGGAAAAGGTGTTGCAGATGTCTATGTTCGAGCGTCAGAAAGCAACATTAAAGAAGAAAGAAGTGGATGCCAATGAATTGATATACAATGTTACGAATACTTTCCGGTTGAAAGTGGAGAATTGTAACGGCGCGTTGGATGTTGCTTTGGATGCAGATGATCCGTTTATCTATGTAGACGAGATGCATTTTACGAATGTGATTTTTAACTTGCTTGACAATGCGTTAAAGTATAAGAAACCGGATGTCAATATCCATCTGAAAGTCCGTACGTGGAATGAGTCTGGTAAGCTTCATATATCTATTGAAGATAATGGCATTGGCATAAAGAAGGAAAACCTGAAAAAAATATTTGAGAAGTTCTACCGGGTTCATACCGGCAATTTGCATGATGTGAAGGGCTTTGGTTTGGGCTTGGCCTATGTGAAAAAGATCATTACAGATCACAAAGGTACGATTCGTGCCGAAAGTGAACTGAATGTGGGTACTAAATTTATTATTGTATTACCTTTATTTAAAGATGAATAAAATGGACGAGAAATTACGTATTTTGTTGTGCGAAGATGATGAGAATCTTGGCATGTTGTTAAGAGAATATTTACAGGCTAAAGGATATTCTGCCGAATTATTTCCGGATGGTGAAGCCGGTTATAAAGCTTTCTTGAAGAATAAGTATGATTTGTGTGTATTGGATGTTATGATGCCGAAGAAGGACGGCTTTACGCTAGCTCAGGAAATCCGGCAGGCAAATGCGGAAATTCCTATTATCTTCCTTACAGCAAAGACTTTGAAAGAAGATATTCTGGAAGGTTTTAAGATTGGTGCCGATGACTATATTACAAAACCGTTCAGTATGGAGGAATTGACGTTCCGTATCGAAGCTATCTTGCGTCGTGTGCGTGGTAAACGTAACAAAGAAAGCAATATGTACAAGATAGGCCGTTTTACTTTTGATACTCAAAAACAGATACTGTCTATAGGCGATAAGCAGACCAAGCTTACTACAAAGGAATCGGAATTGTTAGGACTGTTATGCGCGCATGCCAACGAAATTCTTCAGCGTGATTTTGCCTTGAAAACCATTTGGATTGATGACAATTATTTCAATGCTCGCAGTATGGATGTGTATATCACCAAGTTGCGTAAGCATTTGAAAGAAGATGATTCGATAGAAATTATTAATATTCACGGAAAGGGATATAAGCTCATTACTCCCGAACAGGATTGATGTCTTTTATTGACAAGGTTCTTGGGACGCGGATTGGCATAGGGTGTATGTGTCTTTGGATGCACTTCTATGTCAATCCGTATTTTATACATAAAAAAGTGTACAAATGTTTGTGAATTAGAGAAAAAGTCGTAACTTTGCGCCGCAAATAAAAAAATAGTATTAATTAATTTAATTAACGAATAGTATGAATCAATACGAAACCGTTTTCATTTTGACTCCCGTTTTGTCTGATGCACAGATGAAGGAAGCGGTAGACAAGTTCAAGGCTATCCTGACTCAGGAAGGTGCTGAGATTATCAATGAGGAAAACTGGGGATTGAAGAAACTGGCTTATCCCATTCAGAAGAAATCTACGGGCTTTTACCAGCTTATCGAGTTTAAGGCTGATCCTTCGGTCATTGCGAAATTGGAAGTTAATTATCGCCGTGATGAGCGAGTAATCCGTTTCTTGACTTTCAGAATGGATAAGTATGCTGCAGAATATGCTGCAAAAAGAAGAAGTTTAAAATCAACTAAAAAGGAGGAAAATTAATTATGGCACAGCAACAATCAGAAATCAGATATTTAACTCCGCCCTCAGTAGATGTAAAGAAAAAGAAATATTGTCGTTTCAAAAAGAGTGGCATTAAGTATATTGACTATAAAGATCCTGAATTCTTGAAGAAATTCTTGAACGAACAGGGTAAAATTCTTCCGCGTCGTATTACCGGAACTTCTTTGAAATATCAGCGCCGTATCGCACAGGCTGTAAAGAGAGCCCGTCATTTGGCATTGCTGCCTTTTGTAACTGACTTGATGAAATAATATAAGGAGGAATAAGTATGGAAATAATTTTGAAAGAAGACGTAGCTAACTTGGGCTACAAGAATGATATTGTAACCGTGAAGTCTGGTTATGGCCGTAACTATCTTATTCCGACCGGCAAAGCTGTTATCGCTTCACCGTCTGCAAAGAAAATGTTGGCTGAAGAGTTGAAACAGCGTGCTCATAAATTGGAAAAGATCAAGAAAGATGCGGAAGCTGTTGCTGAATCATTGAAAGGTGTTTCATTGACAATCCCGACTAAGGTAAGTGCAACAGGTGTTATTTACGGTTCTGTTGGTAACATTCAGATTGCTGATGAACTGGCCAAGTTAGGACATAATATTGATCGTAAGATTATTGTAGTAAAAGACCAGGTTAAAGAGGTTGGTCATTACGTAGCTATAGTGAAACTGCATAAGGAAGTTTCTGTGGAAATTCCTTTTGAGGTAGTAGCAGAAGAGGCTTAATTGTTATATCTGTAATTACTTGATAAAGAGGCTGTCTTAAATAAATTTAGGACAGCCTCTTCTTGCTTATTTGGTTAACAGAATAGGATAGTTGTCTTGAGTCTGGTAGAGTTTGAATTTACCAAAAATGCTAGTAGATAAAAAGAAGTTAGAAGGAGGCCAAAAGCCTTTTCAAGTGAACATAAGTGATAGGACTGACTTACTTATGTGAAACGGTCGAGTTACTTATATTAAACGGTCAACTCACTTATGTTCTTCAGAATACATGCTTTGTTTTTTTCTTTGACACATTTCGCACCGTTTCTGTAGAGACGATGCGCACATCGTCTCTACTACGTGGCATATACAAAATGCACAAAGTAATACTGTGGGAAGTATAAGAAGCTGTTTTGAATTTCTCCAAAAAGTTTTTCTTGGCTTGATGTATCTGTTTTCGTGTGTGCTTTGGGCGATTTTTTGGTCCTTTTCGCTCCTGTTCTTCGTC
>NZ_NFJG01000152.1:0-7987 GCF_002159755.1 Bacteroides sp. An269 | reverse complement strand
CTCCTGTTCTTCGTCAGATAGCCCGCTATCTTCCTCATCACAGAAGCGAAAATGCCTCAAAAACTCATCCCAAATCATCGCACGATAAATTCAAAACAGCTTCTAAAACAGTTTTTTATAGAAAAATTGGTTTGTGAAAATGGAATGGAACACAGAGGCACAAATTGCCCATTGTCAATTCTTCTGTGTCTCTGTGTTCAATGGAACGAATCATGCGGAATTTCAGCATTTCATTTTGGATTGACTATAAATAATTCTAAAATAGGGAAAACCCTACCGCGAAATAGGGAAATCCTACTTGCGGGATACAAGATTCTCGCTAACTTTGTATTGCAGGAATAGGCAGGTTCCGGCAGATTATGGTAAACAATAAATTTTTAATAGGTATGAAGATGAAGATAAGATTAGGCGTTTCGTTGCTGATAGCTTGCTTGCCGTGGCTGGCTATGGCACAGAATGACGACCTTTATTTTGTTCCGAAGAAAGAAAAGAAGGCGGAAACGAAAACCGAGGTACGTCAGGTGACGAGGCAGACAACAACGACTACAACTACAACGGCATCGGTTTCTCCGGGCACAACAGTGGTGGTAAAGGACGTGACGGGGAAAACGCGTGACATTGATGAATACAACCGCCGGTATACATCGAGAGAGAATACGTTCAGCATGCAGAACGATACCCTATACATAGAAGAGAAACCTTACGGCGAACGGGGTGAATGGGTGAACGGCTTCGAAGGTTCGCAGGACGATTACGAATACGCCATGCGTATCGTCCGTTTCCGTAGTCCGGCGTATGCCATTCCTATCAGCAGCCCCTTGTATTGGGATGTTGTGTATGGTGCTTTTCCATCATGGGACTGGAACGTATACGACGATGGATTGTATGCTTACGTGTTCCCCACCTATTCTAATCCGTTGTGGTGGGACTGGCGCTGGAACTGGAGTATAGCCGGCCCCCGTTGGGGATGGTACTCGCCATGGCATTATGGCGGGTGGTATTCTTCGTATTGGTATGGCGGTTACTGGGGCGGTTGGTATGCCGGCTATTGGGGACCGTGGCATCATCCGCATCCGTATTGGGGAGGCAGCGGATGGCATCGTCCGGGACATACAGATTACAGGTACACGCGTTATGAAGGCTATTCCGGTTCTCGCCGGAGCCGTATGGTAAGCGGCACGCAATCTACGAGAAGACGTGTTGTCAATGGCTCCTCATCAGGAGCACGCCGGTATACGAATGGTAGGGTAGTCCGTCCAAGTACAGGAGGAGAAGGTGTATCTGTCCGTCCTTCAGTTCAGTCGTTTGGAAACCGGAACAACGGGGTAGGAAATGTCCGTCCTTCACGCGGTAATAGCAGTTACGTACGTCCGAGCAGTACGATAGATCGGACCGGCTCGTCTTATAACCGTCCAAGCAGTACACGACGTACATACAATCAGGTTTATAATCGTAACGTGAATAATTCGAATAAAACCCGCAGCTATAATTCGAACCGTAACAGTTTCTCAAGTGGAGGAAGCGGATTCAATCGGGGTTCAATGGGAGGCGGAAGCACACGTACACGTAGTACAGGTGGAGGCGGTGGTTCACGTAGAAGATAAATTAGTTAAACTACAGATATGAAAAAGATAAGCATGATAGCCTTACTGCTTGGCTGTATGTCGGCAGTGATGGCTCAAAATCAATATGATGTAGTCCGTTATATGGACGATGATTTAAATGGGACAGCTCGTTTTGTCGGCATGGGAGGTGCGATGAGTGCGTTAGGAGCGGATATCTCGACCATTGGAACCAATCCTGCAGGTATTGGACTATTTCGGGGAAATGATGTTACGGTCTCATTTGGCATGAACAATAATCAGGCAAAATCGGATATGGGTGGTTCGGTTGCCAATGAGAAACGTACGAAAGCTTCGTTCGACCAGGCGGGACTGGTGTGGAGCACGAAAATAGGCAACAAGACCAATATCCGTTATTTGAATTTTGCATTTAATTATCACAAGCGTGCTAACTTTAATCGCCAGTTCTCAACATCGGGACAATACGCCAATGGTGCTTCACTTACGTGGCAAATGGCGGATATGTTGCTGAACGCAGGTTATTATAATACGGAGGTAGATTTTGCGGAGTTGTATGATGCCGAAAATCCATACATCGACGAGTATTTTTACGGTACTCCTTTTTTGGGCGCATTAGGTGCACGCACTCATTTGGTTTCTCCCATCCTTCAATCATCTGAATCGGGTGATCGGATAGTAGGTATGGAAGGTTGGAAGGCGTTAAGTAATCAATATTACAGTCGTGAGGAAGGAAGCGTCAACGAGTATGATATCAATATGGCTGTCAATGTGCAGGACCGTTATTATTTTGGTGTGACATTAGGTATATATACCCTCGATTATAATCGTTATTCATCGTATGGTGAAACATTGTCGGGCAATGGCAGTTATACTTTAAACAACTTTTATAGTGCAGACGGTTCGGGTATTGATTTGAAATTGGGAGCAATTGTCCGTCCGTTTGCTTATTCGCCGTTCCGTATAGGTTTGGCGATTCATACCCCGATATGGTACTCGATAACCGAACGTTATACGGCTAATTTAACTTCTAACCTGCCGGGGTTTGGAGAAATGACTGAAAATTTAGCTGATTATCTTCATCCTCAGTATGTCCGTGATTTTCGTCTGACCACTCCTTGGCGTTTCAATGTCAGTATGGGAACGGTAGTAGGGGGCATCATGGCGTTGGATGCAGAATACGAATATGCCAAATATTCTTCTGCCAAGTTGTCTGAAACGGACGGTAGTGAATACATTAACGGAACGGCAGCTGTAAATGAGTCGTTAAAAGGTGTTCATACATTTCGTGTCGGTATGGAAACAAAAGTATCATCGACGTTCAGCGTGCGTGCCGGTTATAATTTCCGTTCGGCATTGATATACGATGATTCGTATAAAAATATCGCAGATACTGACGAGACGCGTACGAATCCGGAATATATGAATACGAAGTCATTGCAGGCCGTAACGGTAGGTCTGGGCTATCGGGGTAAGCTGTTCTATGCCGACTTGGCTTATAAGTACGATTTTTATAAGGCCGACTTTTATGCGTTTGATTTGGAGGAAGGTCTTCCTGCCGTCAAAGTAAACAATGACCGTCATCAGCTGTTGTTCACGTTAGGTGTGCATTTTTAAGAATGTCTTAGAACCTGTTTAAATTTTCCAATAAAGTAATATTCTATCAGGTTCTGAACGCTGAAAAGATTTTAACCGGAAGACACAGAAATACAAAGTTTTATGGTGAATATCAAATATTTTTGTATCTCTGTGTCTTTTTGTTGATTCTTATATTGGTACGAAGTCGTTTTTAGATGATTTACCTGTTGAGTGTCACGCGTCTGATGGTTCCGTCTTCATTGAACTCAAGCCGGTCGATGCAGACTTCGCGGTGCACGCCCGGACCTTTGTCTTTATCCAGATAATTCTTGTTGATGCGGTGGTAGACGATGTACCATTCATCGGTACCTGGTTTGCGTACGACAGAGTTATGCGCCGGTCCGTAGATTTCTTTTGCCGGGTCTTGAATGGTTACGATAGGATCCTTGGCTACCTTTATCGGACCGAGAGGCGAATCGGATGTGCCGTATGCCACGTGATAGTTAGGCGAGCCGGTATCGTCTACCGACCATAAGAAGTAATAGGTACCTTTCCGGTAGAATACATACGGGGCTTCGCGATAGGCATAGTCTTTCAGGGTTCCGCCTTTGGGAGTCAACACCTTGATGGTTTCTTTCTTTACCGATACCATATCGCTGTTCAGTTCGGCTCCTGCCATGTAACCGTTGCCCCAATATATATAAGGTGTACCAGTCATTGGGTCGGTAAATACATCCACATCAATTTGCTGCCCGTGTCCGGCAGGAGAATCGGTGATGATGGGTTGTCCCATGTCCTTAAACGGACCTGTGGGCGAGTCGGCTATGGCTACACCGATTTGTTTGCGCGAATTGTCGTTGGGGTTGCCGCTATAATAGAAGAAGTATTTGTATTTTCCGTCTATCAGTTTTTCTTCAATGGCAGGTGCCCATGCATTGCCGTTTGCCCAAGGAACCTGTGGAGAGCGCAGGTCGAGGATGACGCCTTCATAAGTCCAGTCTTTCAGATCGGGAGAAGAGAATGCCGTGAAATACCAGCCTCCCCACCCGGGTTGACCGTCGGTAGTGGAATAAATGTAATATTTATCGGTTTTCTTTGAATAGAGCACTTCGGGGTCGGCATGAAAACCGGGCAATACCGGATTCTGAGGCAATTCGCCCAGTTCCTCCGGCTTTCCCCATTTATCTGTAATGCGTTTCAGTTCAGCACGCGTAATGGGAATAACCGTTCCGTGACGCGGATGGAAGTCCATCTTTACTGCATGGTCAATCACTTTAAAGTGTTCCAGGTCGGTGGTTTCCGTAAATTGGTAAGCCCCTTTCATGTACACGTCATACATCAGGATGTATTTGTCCTGTCCTATCAGCTTGAATGTGCCTGCACCTTCTACCGCTTCTTTGGTCTGTTGTTTGTAGTCGGGGCTTTCTTTCCATTCCCCTGATGTAAGCGAGCGGGTAGTGGCTACTTTGATGCCGTTTCCATGTCCTTCTGTTTTATAGAACAGATGGTACACTCCGTCTTTATAAACAATATCCCCGTCAATGCACGATTTCTTGTCGGCAGGGATAAATAAAGGTTTCGGTTCACCGGTCAGGTCGGTGAAGTCCTCGTTGGCGTATGCGTAATAGATAACGTCCGGTCCGCCTTCGTATTGCATGGACCAGTAAAGCATATACTTGCCTGCTTCTTTATCGAAGATGGTTTGAGGCGCCCATACCCGTTTCAGCTTTTCCTGTCCTTTATAGCGCTTCTGCATGTTGATGATGGAGTGCGACCAGTTGACAAGGTCGGTAGATTTCAGCATCACCAGAGCGCGGTTCGAATCCCATCCGTTATCCGACACCATATCGGTCACGACCATGTAGAAAGTCTTTCCGTCTTCGCACCGCAGGATATGCGGGTCGCGTACACCTCCGGTCGAACTGATGACTTTCGAGTCGAGCACCGGCTTGTTGCCGTTCAGTGCATAAAAAGAATACCCGTCCATACTGACGGCAAAACATACCGCTTCTTCACTGATGTGGTTTCCGGTGAAATACGTGAAGAGATAGCCTACATAGTCTTTTTCTTCTGTCTGGGATGCCCGCGATACTGAAATTGTCAGCAGAAACAACGCGAGCAAGGCAAGCATACGTGTCTTGTAATTCATGGTTAATTGTTTTTGGTTAATAGTATTTGTTTGGATTATTCTTTTAACAAAGATAGGGCTTTCTGCATTACGATGTATGCGAGAAAGTGTTTTTGACCGGTTTATGCCCCTAATTTGACTGATTATTTTCTCTTTCGGCTATCCATTTTTTCCTATCTTTGTGCAGACAATCTGATAACATGAAATTATTTGTTAACTTTTAAAGAAAACTTGTATGAATAAATTGGCAACTATTGGCGTGTCGCTTCTGCTTTCTATTGGAGCGATGACTGGATTTCAGTCGTGTGCGCCGAAAGCTGAAAGCGGAACGTTTGAGGCAGGGAAAGGAAGTTTCCTGCTCAATGGCGAGCCTTTTGTGGTAAAGGCTGCCGAGTTGCATTATCCTCGTATTCCACGTGCCTATTGGGAGCATCGCATCAAGCAATGCAAGGCGTTAGGGATGAATACTATTTGCCTGTATGTTTTCTGGAATTTCCATGAAGAGAAGCCGGGAGAGTTCGACTTTACCGGGCAAAAGGACTTGGCTGAGTTCTGCCGCCTGTGCCAGAAGAATGATATGTATGTTATCCTCCGTCCCGGTCCGTATGTATGTGCCGAGTGGGAAATGGGCGGTCTGCCCTGGTGGCTTTTAAAGAAGAAAGGCATCCGTTTGCGTGAGGACGACCCGTATTTCCTGGAACGTGTGGCTATCTTCGAGAAAGAAGTTGCCAATCAGGTGGCTGGATTGACCATACAGAAGGGTGGTCCTATTATTATGGTGCAGGTAGAGAATGAATACGGATCGTATGGCGAAAGCAAGGAATATGTAGCGAAGATACGCGACATCGTGCGGGAGAACTTCGGCGATGTAACCTTGTTTCAATGCGACTGGGCATCCAATTTCCAACTCAATGCATTAGACGATTTGGTGTGGACCATGAACTTCGGTACGGGTGCGAATATCGACGAACAGTTTGCTCCATTAAAGAAAGTACGTCCCGACAGCCCGTTGATGTGTAGCGAGTTCTGGAGCGGATGGTTCGACAAATGGGGAGCCAATCACGAGACCCGTGCGGCAGATGATATGATTGCCGGCATTGATGAAATGCTTTCAAAGGGTATTTCGTTCAGCCTTTACATGACTCACGGCGGTACCAACTGGGGACACTGGGCTGGAGCGAACTCACCGGGATTTGCACCGGATGTGACTTCGTATGATTATGATGCGCCTATCAGCGAATCGGGAAAGATTACGCCGAAATACGAGAAATTGCGTGAGACCTTGGCGAAATATATGGACGGAAAGAAGCAGGCTAAAGTGCCCGATGATATCCCGACTATCTCCGTACCGGCTTTCGAGTTTACCGAAGTGGCTCCGCTGTTCGCTAATCTGCCCGAACCGAAGAGCGATGATACCATCCGCACGATGGAAGAGTACGATCAGGGATTCGGAAGCATTCTTTACCGCACAACTTTGCCCAAGATTGACCGTTCGGCTACACTTACCGTAACCGAAGCTCACGATTATGCACAAATCTTTATTGACGGGAAATATATCGGCAAACTGGACCGCCGGAACGGGGAAAAGCAACTGGATATTCCGGCATGTGCCGAAGGTGCGCAATTGGATATCTTGGTGGAAGCCATGGGACGTATCAATTTCGGACGGGCTATCAAAGACTTTAAAGGAATTACCGAAAAGGTCGAATTGAAGAACGGAGGACGTACTACCGAATTGAAAGGTTGGAAGGTTTATAACCTGGAAGACCGTTACGAATGGTATAAAGGTTTGAAGTTTGAACCGCTGAAGTCGGTAAAAGATGCGCAAGGCCAGCGTGTGCCGGGTTGCTACCGGGCTACATTCCACGTAGAGAAGCCGGGCGATACGTTCTTGAACTTTGAAACATGGGGCAAAGGCTTGGTTTATGTAAACGGATATGGCATCGGACGCATTTGGGAAATCGGTCCTCAGCAGACATTGTATGTCCCGGGATGTTGGTTGAAAGAAGGCGAAAATGAAATATTGGTATTTGATATCGTAGGTCCAAAAGAAGCCCGTACGGAAGGGTTGGAAGAACCGATTCTGAACCAATTGCTGGTGAATAAGCCGCTGACACATCGCAATAAGGGTGAAGAACTCCGGCTTGCGGGAGAAACCCCGGTATTGAGCGGAAGCTTCAAAGCGGGCAACGGATGGCAGGAAATGAAATTCGGCAAGCCGGTTTCGGGACGTTATGTATGTATTGAAGCCTTGAATGCGCAAGACGGAAAAGACTTGGCATGTATTGCCGAAATGTATCTGCTTGATGAAAACGGAGAACGTCTTTCGCGTGAACCGTGGATTGTAAAATATGCGGACAGCGAAGATGTATCGCAAGTAAACCGTTCGGCGGATAAGATTTTCGATTTGCAGGAGTCTACCTACTGGAGTACCGAAACCGGTTCGGCTTATCCTCATGCGGTCGTAATTGATTTGGGAGCGAAGCATACCCTGACTGCAATCCAATATCTGCCCCGTATGGAAAGCAATGTGCCCGGAGGCATCAAAGATTTTAAAGTATATGTGAAAGGCGAAAATTTCTCTTATTAACATTAGAAGCTGTTTTGAATTTATCGTGCGATGATTTGGGATGAGTTTTTGAGGCATTTTCGCTTCTGTGATGAGGAAGATAGCGGGCTATCTGACGAAGAACAGGAGCGG
>NZ_NFJG01000151.1:0-8258 GCF_002159755.1 Bacteroides sp. An269 | reverse complement strand
TCTGACGAAGAACAGGAGCGAAAAGGACCAAAAAATCGCCCAAAGCACACACGAAAACGGATACATCAAGACAAGAAAAACTTTTTGGAGAAATTCAAAACAGCTTCTTATTTTTAACCGATGATTTCGTATATTTGCAGAACATTCAAAACATTCACGTATGACACACATCATTCAATTAGAAGGAACTGATAAACAATTATACCCATTGATCGGACCGCTTGTAATGAATCCTGATGTACTCCGATACAACAACCGATACCCTTTCAAAACCGGGAAAAAATTCCGTTGGTACATTGCCGTCAACAAACAAAATGAAGCCATCGGTTTTATTCCGATTGAAAATAAAGCGAGCGAATGCCTCATTAATAATTATTACGCACAAAAGGAAGGGCATGATGAAATCCTGACCGACTTATTACAAACCGTATGTGCCGACTATACAGGCGATACACCCCATCTGACCGCACTGGTACAGACTGTGCATAAAGAATTGTTCATCAGACTGGGTTTCAGCACCATCAAGGAATGGAAGCTTTACATAAAAATGGAAAGAAAATGAAAGAGACAACAGCTAAAAATGTCTACCAGCTGGCACAAGAACGGCTTGACATTATTTTCAAGGAATTTGACAATGTATATGTATCCTTTTCGGGTGGAAAAGACAGTGGGGTCTTGCTGAACATGTGTATCGATTATATCCGAAGTCATAAGCTGAACCGCAAGCTGGGAGTTTACTTCATGGACTATGAAGTGCAATACAAAATGACTATCGACTATGTAGAACGTATCTTTGAAGCAAATAAAGACATTCTAGATGTATACCGCATCTGCGTCCCATTCCGGGTAGCTACCAGCACATCTATGTACCAATCCTACTGGCGCCCTTGGGAAGAAGACAAAAAAGACATCTGGGTACGCCCCATGCCCAATGATGCCACTACCGCAGACAATTTTCCAGGATTCAAGCCAGAAATGTGGGATTACGACTTTCAACTTTACTTTGCCAGTTGGCTTCATGAAAAAAAGAAAGCCATACGCACCTGTTGCCTGGTAGGAATCCGCACACAAGAGAGTTTCAACCGCTGGCGATGCATCTACCAGACTCCTAAAATGTTATTATACCACCGCTATATCTGGACTTGCAAAATTAACAATGACATCTACAACGCTTATCCACTCTATGATTGGCGCACCTCCGATGTATGGGTAGCCAATGCAAAATTCGGCTGGGACTACAATCATCTGTATGATTTATACTACAAAGCAGGAGTCAGTATCGAACGTATGCGCGTAGCCAGTCCGTTTATCGGAGAAGCCATCGAAAGCCTGTCTCTTTATAAAGCAATCGACCCCGACATGTGGGGACGTATGATAGGCCGTGTGAACGGAGTCAATTTTGCCGGTATCTATGGTTCTACCCATGCTACCGCCCGCAACAAAATCAAACTTCCCAAAGGCTACACATGGAAATCATTTATGTTTTTCCTCCTATCCACCCTTCCCGAAGAAACAAGGAACGGCTACCTGCGCCGCTTGGATGTCAGCATTAAATTCTGGCGGAACAAAGGAGGATGTTTGAGCGATGAAGTCATCCAAAAACTGATTGATGCCAAAATACCTATAGAAATCGTGGACAAAAGCAACTACAAAACCCATAAACATCCTGTACGTATGGAATATCAGGAAGATATCGACATTCCCGAGTTCCGCGAAATCCCTACTTACAAACGAATGTGTATTTGCATCTTACGAAATGACCATGCCTGCAAATACATGGGATTCTCGCCCAACAAGGAAGAAATCAGCAAGAAAAACCAAATAATGGAAAATTACAAACATATCTGGAGATGAGAAAGAAAAAAGAACAACTTGAGGAACCTATCCCCCAAAACTATAAAAGTCCGGTATACAATGTCATTGCCGTACCAGTAGAAAAAGTACATGCCAACGATTACAATCCGAACAAAGTGGCACCTCCTGAAATGAAATTGCTCGAATTGTCTATTTGGGAAGATGGCTTTACCATGCCTTGTGTGTGTTACTACGACCATGAAAAAGATGAGTATATACTGGTAGACGGTTTTCACCGATATAGTGTATTAAAAAAATCAAAACGCATATACGAACGTGAGAAAGGTATGCTTCCGGTAGTAATAATCGATAAAGACCTGTCAAACCGTATCGGTTCTACCATCCGACACAACCGCGCACGGGGAACACACGATGTAGACCTTATGTCGCACATCGTATCCGAATTGGACAAAGCTGGCATGAGCGACCAATGGATAATGAAAAACATCGGGATGGACCGCGATGAACTGCTCCGTCTGAAACAGATATCCGGACTTGCCGAACTTTTTATCGATAAAAACTTTACGATTCCACCAGATAAGTCCACTTATCTGCCCGACCCTGAAAATACAGAAGAAAATGCTGTAAAGAGCGAAATCGAAAAATAAATGCCAAGAAGAGGAATAGAGGAAAGTCTAGGAAAAAACGTTCCACGTATAGGAAGCTACCTTATAAAGCTATTAAGCAGCTTGTGATTTTCTTTGACTTTCTCTTCCTTATTTTATAATCGGACTACTTCACCATCGAAAGCCAGATGCACACAAGGCGGAAGTTTTCTCTCAACCTCGGCATGCAGGCCTAACTGATGGCTGATGTGGATAAAATAGGTTTCACGCGCCTGTATACGTTCTGCCTGGTTCAACGCCTCTGCCAAAGACTGGTGTGTAGGATGAGGCTGGATGCGCAAGGCATTCATAAACAGACAATCCACCCCATTCACGTATGCATACGACTCATCAGGCAAATAAGACATATCAGTAATCCATGCCATTTTGCCAATACGAAAACCCAATATAGGAAGCCGGCCGTGCATCACACGAAAAGGCACAACCTCGACCGAATGACCTGCATCGTTTGTGACCTGAAAAGGCACGTATGGCTCGATTTTCGTCAGTGGAATACGGGGAACACCCGGATAAGGATGCTCGTCGAAACAATAAGGAATACGTTTTACCAAACGGTCTGCCGTATAAGCCTCGGCATATACCGGCACATCCCGAAACTTGCAAAACGGACGTAAATCGTCCAGTCCGCCCACGTGATCGTAATGTTCGTGAGTAATCAATACACCATCTATGGGATGAAAATCAGGCAAACGAAGGGCTTGCTCCCGAAAGTCAGGTCCACAATCTATCAAGATACGAACCCCTTCTGTTTCTACCAGTGCCGAACAGCGCAACCGGTTATCACGCGAGTCTGCACTCGTACAGACCGGGCACGTACACCCAACCTGCGGCACACCTGTGGAAGTACCGCTTCCCAATACCGTTATTTTCATATACTAATGAGTTTGTGAGTTTGTAAGTTTGTGAGTTTGTGAGTCAAAACGTTTAAGAGTTTAAAACTTAAAAACTTAAAAACTTAAAAACTTAAGAACTTAAGAACTAAATATAATTCACTTCGGGCACAATCACGATGCCGAACTTTTCTTTTACCGAATCCGCCACATCCTCTGCCAAGCGGCGAACCTCTTCGCCAGTAGCTCCCCCTAAATTCACCAATACCAACGCCTGCTTATCGTGCACGCCTACTTTCCCTTGCTTTTTACCTTTCCATCCACACCTGTCTATCAGCCATCCGGCAGGCACTTTCACCTTCCCTTCTCCAGCCGGATAATGAGGCATATCAGGATATGACACGCGCAACGCTTCGTACTGAGCCAACGGAATCACCGGATTCATAAAGAAACTTCCCGCATTCCCCACCTCCACTGGGTCGGGCAATTTGGCTTTCCGGATACGGATTATCACGGCACGCAACGTCTCGAGCGTAAGCTCCGCATGGGCTTTCTCCAGTTCAGCACGGATATTCCCGTAATCCAAATGCCACACCGGCTTCTTGCTTAACCTGAAAAAGACCTTAGTCACGATATAGCATCCTTTCATCTCTCGCTTAAAAACGCTTTGGCGATAGGCATAACGGCATTCGGCATTCGAGAAGCGGCGATGTTCACCCGTGGCTATGCATAATGTATCCACCTTTGTTATCAAGTCCTTCACTTCGACTCCGTATGCGCCGATATTCTGCACAGCCGAAGCCCCCACTTCTCCAGGTATTAACGAAAGGTTTTCGGCTCCATACCAGCCATGGGAAACGGCATATGCCACAAATTCGTCCCACACGACACCCGAACCCACGCATACTTCTACCTCCTCCTCATTCTCGCGTACCACACGGATACCTTGAATGGCAGAATGAAGTACCGTACCGGAGAAATCATCCAAAAAGAGCAGGTTACTCCCGCTTCCGACAGGCAAGAGCGGCAAAGGAGTATTCTTTTGCCTCAGAAACGCACAAAGTTCTTCTTCCGATTCGTATTCTACAAACCGTTTGGCATGTACATCCATACCAAACGTATTATGAGACAACAAGGAATAATTTCGTAAATCTTTCATTCTCTTTGTTTTTATTGAAGAAGCTGTCAATCGCTCAAATCCTCAAACTGTTTCAACCTCCATTCTCCACCCCGACGCTTGAAGTACAATGTATTGCTGAATCCATTTCCGAACCCTTTAAATTCAATGATTTTCGTATCTGTATCAGGCAATGACTCTTGTCCATAATGCACATTGGTCAACCGTTCCTTCAACAAAGGCGGACGAAACGAGAACCATTGCCCTTCATCAAGTGTAGTTTCCAGAATCTGAAATTCATCTTCCGGATCAACCGTCACAAACGACAGAGGGTCTGCCAGACGCTCTCCCTGAAACACCGAATCATTGGCAAAACGGAAGTAGAAATCAAAAAAATCTTCTCTCCCGCCTTCTGCATGCGCCAGCTTCTCTTTATTTATCGCCTCCAGAAACCAACTATCGTTGATGCGCTGGAAATAATAACGCTTCACCTGACGGTCTTTCAGGTAAATCCAGTCGACCTGCACACTCCTCACCGCCGTGTCCTTCTCCAACTCCATTTCCTCTTCCCTGTCGAAAAGCACGGTATATACCGGGTCGCGGCTGAAAAGCGGATCGTACTTCCAGTCCTCTTTCGAGATACGAACCACTTCCTTCCCTTTATAATAAGAAATCGGGAAAACAATCCGCGAATGCTGGAAACCTTCGTTTGAAGCAAAGTTGTAGAAAAAGTCGGCAAAACTCTCATCGGCTGTAGCCGGAATCACTTCCGGACGGACAGGAGCCGTGTCAATCACCATCGTGTCGGGCGCGGCAGACAACGAATCTATCTCACTCGTCAGCGTCTCAAAAGGATCTATCTTTTTCTTTCCACCTCCGCAGGAGGTTGTTGCCAATACAAGCAAACAACATCCGAATACAATTTTTTTCATATTTAGTGCTTCTGAAAAATCAAGCGCAAAATTACTTCTTTTTTTCTTTTATCGGATAAAAGACCTGTAGTTTTCTTTTTTGTCGGAAGAAAAAGACAATAATTCAGTTTAAATCCTTACCTTTGCGCTAAAAACAAGAAAACTAAAGAATAGGTTATGATAACGAAAATAGAAGAATTACTTCAAGAAGTAGATCAGCTGAACGCCCAGAACACAGAAGAACTGGAAGCGATCCGCATCAAGTACCTGAGCAAAAAGGGAATCATCAATGCCTTGATGGCAGACTTCCGAAATGTGCCCGCCGAACAGAAGAAACAAGTGGGCATGAAACTGAACGAACTGAAAACCCGTACACAAGAACGCATAGCCGCCCTGAAAGAGACATTCGAGAACCAGGATGCCGACATGTCGGGCATTGACCTGACCCGTACGGCCTATCCCATCGGACTGGGCACACGCCATCCGCTGAACATCGTGCGCAACCAGATCATTGATATCTTCAGCCGTCTGGGATTCACCATTGCCGACGGTCCGGAAGTGGAAGACGACCTACACGTATTCACAAAGATGAATTTCGCTCCCGACCATCCGGCACGCGACATGCAGGATACCTTCTTCGTAGAGACCAATCCGGACGATGTGACCAAGAACATCATCCTGCGCACGCATACCAGTAGCGTACAGGCACGCACCATGGAAGTGACCCAACCTCCTATCCGTGTCATCTGCCCGGGACGTGTGTACCGCAACGAAGCCATCAGCTACCGTGCCCATTGCTTCTTCCATCAGGTAGAAGGACTGTATGTAGACAAGAACGTATCGTTCACCGATCTGAAACAGGTCTTGCTGCAATTTGCCCAAGAAATGTTCGGACCTGAAACCAAAATCCGTCTGCGCCCTTCCTACTTCCCGTTCACCGAACCCAGTGCCGAAATGGATATCAGTTGCCACATCTGTGGTGGAGAAGGATGTCCGTTCTGCAAATACACCGGCTGGGTGGAAATTTTGGGATGCGGCATGGTAGACCCAGCTGTACTCGACGCATGCGGCATCGACAGCAAAGTTTATTCAGGCTATGCCTTCGGCATGGGCGTAGAACGCATTGCCAACCTGAAATACAAGGTGAAGGACTTGCGCATGTTCTCGGAAAACGACACCCGCTTCCTTGAAGAATTCGAAGCGGCAAACTAAATAAACAGTTAATAGTTAATAATTAATAGTTAAGGGTAGGAACATCCGCTGATCTCTATTAATTATTAATTGTTAACTATTAATTAACCCCACCCCCTAACACTCCTGTTTATGGAAAAGCAACGGCTTATTACCCCAAGTTATTGTTGCATCCTTGCCGCCAATTTCCTTCTCTACTTCGGCTTTTGGCTCTTGGTTCCGGTGCTTCCCTTTTATCTTTCGGAAATTTTCCATGCTTCAAATACCACTATCGGCATTGTCTTGTCGTGTTATACTGTATCTTCACTTTGCATCCGCCCGTTTTCGGGATACTTGCTTGATACTTTCGCACGCAAGCCCTTATACCTGTTTGCCTATTTTGTTTTCACATTGATTTTCGCCGGCTACATCTTTGCCGGCGCACTGACCATGTTTATCATCTATCGCATCATCCACGGCATTTCGTTCGGGATGGTGACCGTAGGAGGAAATACCGTAGTCATCGACATCATGCCTTCATCACGAAGAGGGGAAGGCTTGGGCTATTACGGACTGGCTAACAACCTCGCCATGTCTGTCGGACCGATGTTCGGATTGTTCCTTCATAGCGCAGGTACATCTTACATCGCCATTTTTTCTTATGGACTCGGTTCATGCATCTTGGGCTTTATCGCAGCCAGCCTGGTAAAGACCCCTTATAAACCGCCGGTCAAACGCGAACCGATATCGCTCGACCGCTTTATCTTATTGAAAGGGCTTCCCGCCGGACTCAGCCTGCTTCTGCTTTCCATCCCTTACGGCATGACGACCAATTACGTGGCAATGTATGCCCGGCAAATCGGCATCACCGCCGAAACCGGATTCTTCTTTACCCTGATGGCTGTAGGCATGGCTATCAGCCGCATGTTCAGCGGACGGCTGGTCGACAAAGGGAAAATCACGCAAGTCATCAATGCCGGACTATATCTGGTATGCCTCTGCTATTTTGCCCTGACCGCTTGCGGCTGGCTGATAGAGTGGAACTATGCTTTCACAACGAGTCTGTTCTTTTCAGTCGCCTTGCTTTTGGGCATTGGATTCGGCACCATGTTTCCTGCCTACAATACGTTATTCGTAAACCTGGCTCCCAACAACCAGCGTGCGACCGCCACCAGTACTTACCTTACTTCGTGGGATGTAGGGCTTGGAATCGGCATGCTGCTGGGCGGATACATTGCCGAAATCGCTTCGTTCAGAGACGCATACCTGTTTGGAGCCATACTTACAATCGTATCCATGACCTATTTTCACTTGAAAGCAGGTCCCCATTTTCAACGTCACCGGTTGAGATAAAATCGAATAAACGGAAAGACAAGCTGTACAGAAAATCAGCACACGATAAATTCAAAACGGTTTCTTAGAGCCTGTTTAAATTTTGCTCAGGTTAATTTTGCGAATTGTTTTCGAGGATGTTTTTCTGATTTTATGAGAAGGATAGCGAGCTATCTGACGAATAAAATCGGGAAAACAGACCGGAAACAAACGCAAAAGAACCTGATAGAATATTACTTTATTGGAAAATTTAAACAGGCTCTTACTCTTCTCGCAACATTATTTGCGCATCGTATAAAAAGAAAATCATTTTAGAAGCTGTTTTGAATTTATCGTGCGATGATTTGGGATGAGTTTTTGAGGCATTTTCGCTTCTGTGATGAGGAAGATAGCGGGCTATCTGACGAAGAACAGGAGC
>NZ_NFJG01000150.1:0-8316 GCF_002159755.1 Bacteroides sp. An269 | reverse complement strand
CCGGCGGAACGACAACACGCCCGCACCGGGCAACAGCAGCATAAGAAAAACACGCATAAAGAAGTATGCGTCCGGGCTGTCCATGCGGAAAAGCCATACCACAGGCAAGAATGTATTTCTTTACAATTGCAACAAATAATCTCAGAAGCTGTTTTGAATTTCTCCAAAAAGTTTTTCTTGGCTTGATGTGTTCGTTTTCGTGTGTGCTTTGGGCGATAAATTCAAAACAGCTTCTTAAAAGGAGCTAGAAGACCAATACTTTTATGCTATTGGCTTTTAACTCCTGCCGAAGGCATAACTCCTTCTAACTCCTTTTACCTACTGGTTTCGTGAGGATATTCATATTATAAGAAGCTATTGATTTCCTGTTTTCACTTCGCTCCATGCCGGCGGATTAACTCCCATCAGGTGGCGGACAAAGAAATCGTAACGTTTATGTTCGCCGAAGGCTTCACCCATGGTGTGGTGCGCACCGGGAATAACCACCAATTCAAAATCCTTGTTGGCTTTGATAAGTGCATTAACTACTTGCATGGTAGAGGCAGGGTCTACATTGTCATCCAGTTCGCCTACCACCAACATCAGCGGACGGCTCAACAGATGGGCGTTTTCCACATTCGAACAGGCTTTGTATGAATCGTCTATCGGGTAACCCATCCACAGTTCGTTCCACCAGATCTTATCCATACGGTTGTCGTGGCATCCGCAAGCTGAATAGGCGGCTTTGTAGAACTCGGGATGTAGCAAGACGGCGTTCAATGCCTCTTGTCCGCCAGCCGAACATCCGAAGATACCTACACGGTCGAGGTCGATGTACGGATATTTCTGCGCAAGGGCTTTCAGCCAGGCAATGTGGTCTGCCAGTCCGGAGTCTTTCAGGTTCTTGTAGCATACTTCCTCAAACTCTTTCGAACGGAAGGAAGTGGTCATGCCGTCTACCTGCACCACGATGAAGCCTAGTTCGGCAATCGCCGACATGTAGCCGTTGAAGGGTGAGAAGGTCTTGGGCACGTACTGGTCGCCCGGACCAGAGTAGATGTATTCGATAACAGGGTATTTCTTCGAAGCGTCGAAGTTGGACGGGCGATAGACAATGCCCCACATATCGGTCTTGCCGTCGCGTCCTTTGGCGGAGAATACTTCGGGAGCTTTCCAGCCGTTGGCGGTAAGTTTCGAAATATCGGCTTTTTCCAGTTCCATTAGCACTTTGCCGTTTGCCGCATTGCGCAGTACGGCTACGGGAGCCTGGTCTACCTTGGAATAGACATCCACCAAGTATTTGTAGTCCGAAGAATACCATGCTTTGTGCATTCCCTCTTCGGGAGTCAGTTCTTTCATGCCTTTCCCATCAAAGCCGATACGGTAATAGTGTATTAAGTATGGATCTTCGTCTTTGTTCACACCGTTAGCCGAGAAATAAATCTGCTGGTTGGCTTCGTCTACGTATTGTACTTCCCGTACATACCATTCACCTTTGGTGATTTGGTTGATGGGGCTTGCCGTAGCGCGGTCGTATAGATACAGGTGGTTGTAGTTATCCCGTTCACTCGACCAGATGATGCGTTTGCCGTCGTTCAGGTAGTAGCGGTAGATGCGCGGATAGTTGACGTATTTTTCTTCCTTTTCTTCGATAAGCGGGCGTACGCTGCCATCAGTTACCGACATTTCGAGTACCCGGTAGACTTTGTGTCCGCGTTCGTTGTATTCGAAGGTAATTCCTTTGCTGTCGTTGTTCCATATAGGTCCGTACAGTTCATACTGGTGGCTGAAGAGTTCGGTAGAAGGTATCAGCCGTTTGCCGTCTTCCACCCCGAAGATGCAAGGCACCTTGAAGGGCAGTTCATCGCCCGGTTTGGCGTATTCTTGCTTGTGCAGTTTGGGCTGAAGCTGGTCGGCTGGTGATGATTCCACGTAGTATACATACCGTTTCTCGGTAGGGCGGATGCGGCAAGAGGCTACATACTTCGAGTCTGGCGACCAATAGATATACGATGAGTAATAGTTTGCCATCGTGCCGTCCTGACTCAGTTGCTTTTCTTCACCGGTTTTGATATTGCGTACGCATACGTTGTCGTTTTTGATGAAAGCCACATACTTGCCATCGGGCGAAGTGACGGGTGCTCCCTCTTTTTCGTCATCCCGTTCCATCCAGTGGCGTTGCGGTCCCGGTGCAGGAAGGTTGCCTTCCTCGGTCAGCTTGTTGTGGGTAATGTCGAAGCACCAGCGCTTTCCTTCAAAAACGAAGCGCAAGGTGTCCAGGCTTTGCGACACGCGGCATCCGCGGATGGGAAGCTGCATCGGGTCGATTTCTTTGCTTGTGCTTGCGGCAAGGGATGCCGATAACTTGTTTGAGTCGAATAAAAGAGCGCGTTTCTTCTCGCTGGCATCTACTTTCACGTATTCCTCACCTTCGGGGGTATTTCGTATGTACCAAAAACAATCGGTGCCTTCTATCCACTGCGGGTTTACGTTGCTGTAGTATACTGATTTCGGACTGTATTTTTCGCGCAGCCCGTAAGCGCGGTTGTAATCTTCTAATGTGCCTTGCGCCCAAGCCGCACCGCTAATCAGGAGTGCGGCGGTAGTGAGTATGGAATATTTCATTTGTTTTCGGGTTTATATTGTGCAGGTAAAGCATTAAAAGAGTAAAGCAGTAAAGGAGATAAAGGAAGTGAAGTCCGGATATAAAGCTTTATTTTTTAGCGATATCATCTAAACTTTACCTCTTTTATCTCCTTACTACTTTACCTCCTTTACTACTTGAATACTATTTCACTTCCCATTCATAAATTCCGGAAGCGTTTTTCTCTGGTAATACGACTTCCAATTTGACGGCTTTGGTTTTGACCGGTTCGAAATCAACAATGTTCGGGTCGCCTTTCTTTACGCCGTAGTCGTTCAGGTTCTGAACCGGAGTCCATGCACCTGCTGCGTCCTTGTAGTAAATCTTCCATGACTTCGGGACACGGCATCCGCCCCATGGAGCGTCATCGAACCAATAAACCGTAGAGCTGGAGACGGTCATTTCTTCAGGGAACTCGTATGAAATCCATTCGGTTGTCCCTTCTTTAGGCCACCAATGATAATAAGGAATGGTACGGTCGTTCTCATCTTTTGGCACCAGTCCGTCGGAGATAGAAGAAAGCGATGAACCTTTGTGAGATGCATCTACCTTGCTTTTCGATGCCAATGTGGGGATAGCTGTCGGACGGGTAGCGTTTACTTCATAGGGCAACCATACCGCCATGTTGCCCGAGCCACGGTGTGCCCATGCATAGTAAGGAATCAGAGTCAGTGTATGGTCTTTCGCAACGAGACGCCCGTTGTCATCGTATTCCAAAGTTTGTGCCTGAGTCTTGATTTCATTGATACCGTACAGCAAATCAGGTTTGCCTACCACTTCAAATTTCGGTGTGCGGTTCATCAGGATGCTCAGTACGTCGAAGTCGTTGTCGGGCCATTCGGCACAATATACAATCGGGCCTCTTTCTATCGCAATGCGTCCACGGTCGGCTTCCACTTTGTTGTTGGCTTTGACGGTGCGCGGTTCCATGTCGAAGTGCACTTCCACCTGGTCGCCTTTCTTCCATTTCCGGTCGATGGTGAAATAGCCTTGCTGCAGTTCAGCATTCATTTCTTCACCGTTTACTTTCACGCTGTATTTGGGGCGCAGTCCGTCGGTGTACATATACAAGTCGCTCGGCACGACTTGGTTTTGTACCCAGCCCGGTATGCGGACTTTCATGGCGAATTGTCCGGCACTGTTACGGTCTACGGTGATGGTGACATCTCCGTTCCAAGGATACGAAGTGGTTTGTGACAGTTCTACTTTCTTGCCGTTAACTTTCAGTGTCGCGTTGTTCGACATGAAAAGGTTGACGTATACATTGCGGTCTTTTACAGCATATACATATCCCGGAAGCGAAGGAATAAAGCGACAGATGTTCGACGGGCAGCAAGCACATCCGAACCAGGGCTGACGCTGGTGTTGTCCCATAGATTCCAAGGGATTGGGATAGAAGAATCCTCCGCCGTCGAGCGATACGCCCGAAATCAATCCATTGTAAAGCGTACGTTCCAGTACATCGTAATATTTGGCATCGCCATGCAACAGGAAGAGGCGGTAATTGACATACACATTGCCGATAGCCGCACAGGTTTCGCAGTAAGCCGACATATTAGGCAGTTCGTAGTTGGCTCCGAAAGCCTCGCCGTTGCTGGTGGCTCCGATACCGCCGGTAATGTAGAGCTTCTTACCTACAATGTTGTCCCAAATGCGGTCGATAGCATGTACATACGATGTGTCTCCTGTCAGGGCTGCCACATCTGCCATGCCGGCATACATATAAGTGGCCCGCACGGCGTGTCCTACCGCTTCGTCTTGTTCGATGACCGGTTTGTGTGCCTGGCTGTATTCGTCACGACGTGATGTGTAGCCACGTTTGTCGAGGAAGAATTTGGCTTGTTTCAGGTATTTTTCATCACCGGTGACAAGGTATAGCTTGGCAAGTGCCATTTCGGCTATCTGATGTCCCGGTACACGTACCACCTGGTTGGGGCCGTCGCCTATTTCACGGCATACACAGTCGGCATAACGGATGGCTATGTCGAGGAAATTACGTTTTCCGGTAGCCTGGTAGTGGGCGATAGCACCTTCTATCATGTGTCCTAAGTTATAGAATTCGTGGCTCAACTCCTCTACTTTCTCCCAGCGTTTGCTTCCTGCCCATTCGTGCGGGTGTTTGGGGTTCATCGTGCGTGAGGTATACAGGTAGCCGTCGGGTTCTTGCGCGGCGGCAACGATGGTCAGCACACTGTCGATGTATTTTTCCAGTTTCTTGTCGGGATAGGTTTGCAGCAGGTAGCTGGCTCCTTCGATGGTTTTATATACATCGGTATCATCGAAAGACAATCCGCCTACCTTGATGGTATCACTTGGATGGGCGGCCATCTCAAAATTTTTATAACGTCCCGTCTCTTCACATTTGCTGAATGCCAACGGAATAGTTGTTTCACGGCTCGCCTTCAGCCGTTGTCCCCAAAAAGAATCTGTAATCTTTACAGAAGTGAACGGAACGGGATCGATAGGATACCCATGTGCCGCCGTTCCCTTTTGTGCATATGCTCCTCCTGTTACGATAAAGAAGAGCAAGGCAGAAATCATCAGTTTTTTCATGATTTGTATTTTTTATGTGAGTTAATTGTTTACTGTCATTTCACTTTCCATTCGATGATTCCTCCCGATTCGCCCGGCTGGAGCTGAGCGGCTATTTTCAGTCCGGTGGTCTTTACGGGCTTGAAGTCGAGGCTGTTGTAGCAATCTTTCTTTACGCCGTATTCGCCGAGGGCTTCCACTTCTTTCCACGTGTTTCCTACCTTATAATATAATTTCCAGCTTTGCGGCACGCGGAAGTTGCCATCGTAGTGGTCGAAGTCGAGCCAGTACACCTGCACGTTCGATACGGTATAAGGCTGGTCGAACTCGTAGGCGAGGCTTTCTTCGGTGCCTTGTTTCAGCCACCAGTAGTGGTAAGGCTTCGAAGTATCCGACGAACGGCGTGGTTCCCATTGGTCGTTCACACCCCACGCATACGAGATGACCGAAGCCGATTCGGGTGCATCTTTCTGGATGGGTGCCTGTATGCTGAACGTCTGTGCCTTGCTGGCTATGGTCGGTTCGGGTGTCGGGGTAGCGTATTCCTTGGATTCGGGAATCCATACTTCCATCTGGTCGGCACCGCGATTGTTCCACGTAGAGTAAGGAATGGCGCGGAAAGTAACATCATTCACCGTACCGTCACGTTCCACTTCCTTGGCTGCTCCGCTCAATACCATTACGCCATTAAGCAGACTGGCATCGAAGGATGCGTCTATCTTCGTGTCGGGAGCAATGAACTTATTGAACACGGTACTGTCGGGCTGGTCTTTACCTTCCAGGCAGAACACAATGGGTCCGCGTTCCAGTGCCAACATGCCGCGGTCTATTTCTACTGAGTCATTCGCCTGGATGCGGCGCACGTCCATCGGAAGATCCAGCTCGATAACATCGCCTGCCTTCCAGCTACGGACCAAGGTTTCATAGCCATCACCTTCGGCAGCCCGTGCCGACGAGCCGTTTACTTTCAAGGTATATTTCTTAGGAGCATCGGTATAAGCGTAGAGGTCGGATGCTACCGGCGCACTCTTTGCCCAACTGGGGATGCGCAGACGGATGGCGAACTCTCCTTCTTTATCAGGCGTCACCTTAATGGCTATCTTACCGTTCCAAGGATATCCGGTAGTCTGTTCCAGTGTGACCTTGGTGCTGTCGGCAAGCTGCATCTCGGCTTTACCTTGTATATAGAGGTTGACGTAGATGTCGTTCTGCTGGGTGGCGTAGGCATAGTTGGGCACGGAAGCGATGAAGCGGGTCACATTACCCGGGCAACAAGCACAACCGAACCAACGTTGGCGTTCGTGCTGCCCCATCGATTCCAGCGGATTGTCGTAGAAAAACTTGTCGCCACTGAGCGAAACGCCGCTGATGACACCGTTGTAAAGTGCACGTTCCAGCACGTCGATGTATTTCGATTCGCCCGTGGCAAGGAACATGCGGTGGTTCCAGTACACGTTGGCGATAGAAGCACAAGTCTCACAATAGGCGGTGTGGTTCTGCAGTTCGTAATTCGGTCCGAAGCCTTCGCCTTGCGCACGCGAGCCCATGCCGCCGGTGATGTAGAGCTTCTTGCTGACGAGGTTGTCCCACAGGCGGGTCAAGGCGTGGAAGTATGCCGTATCATGGGTCAGGGCTGCCACATCAGCCACACCCGAATAGAGGTAGCCGGCACGTACGGCGTGGCCCACGATTTCATCTTGTTGCAGGATGGGCTTATGGTCTTGGCTGTATTCGCTCAGCTTGTGCCCGTCGGTGCCCCGTCCGGTTTCCTCGACGAAGTATTTCGCCATGTCGAGGTATTTCCGGTCGCCCGTCACCTTATATAATTTGCAGAGTGCCATCTCTACGATGGGGTGTCCGCTGGGGCGGTGTATCTGTCCTTCCTTCGGTCCGAAGGTCTTGCAGACGAGGTCGGCATTCTTGATAGCGACATCCAGGAAGGTACGCTTGCCGGTAGCACGGTAATGGGCGACGGCTGCTTCGTACATGTGTCCGCTGTTGTACAGCTCGTGGCTGTTGATTTTTTCCCATTTCGAGCGTCCCCACCATCCGGAGAGACGATAACATTTATTGGTGACGCAGGTAGTAAGATATCCGTCCGGTTCTTGTGCCGCAGCAATGATGTTGATGACGCTATCCAGGTAATGGTCCAGTTGCGGGTCGTATTTCACCGCGAGCGAATACGATGCCCCTTCTATTACCTTATAAGGATCGGTATCGTCGAAAGAAAAGTCGCCCCGGTGCTCTCCTTTTTTCAGTCCGGCGGCAATGGCGAAGTTATCAAATCGTCCGTTTTTCTCACATTCTTTAAATGCGGAAGGGATAGACACGGTGCGGTTGGTCTCGATGCGGGGCAACCAGAAGCTATCGCTCAGGTGCACCTGAGTGAACGGCACTTCCTGAATGGGAGCATCGGGCTGGATATAGGCAGGTTTGCCACACGAAGTGACTCCCAACGCTACAAGTCCGCTCATCAGTGTTAACAGATAGTTCTTCATATTATTATTTTTAAAATTTCATCTGCGCAAATGTAGGAGGAAATCTGAAAACCGGATAAAAAGATAGTCCATATTGATAAGAAAATAGTCGTGTAGAGGCCTACAGAATATGCTGTACAGCACGTTTAAACAGGATATAGACGATTTTGTCATCTGTTTGGATGATTTTTACAGATAAATATATCCACAAACCAATTGTTTTACTATGTTGTAAGAGATTGTTTTAATTTCTCCGATAAATTTGCTTAGCAGATACGAATTAATATATGATTGAATGGTTCAGGATTTGTTACAGACTACCTTCTTTTTACGTTTTCCATATGAAAACCGTACGGTTTCCATATCGAGAACGTACGGTTTTCAATTGGAGAACGTACGGTTTTGATAGGAAAACCATAAAAGGATGCCGTCCGGATTGATAATACAACCCTATCAGAAACTCCAAATATTGGGAAGGATTTTGGGATTTTGATTAAGAAGCTGTTTTGAATTTCTCCAAAAAGTTTTTCTTGGCTTGATGTATCCGTTTTCGTGTGTGCTTTGGGCGATTTTTGGGTCCTTTTCGCTCCTGTTCTTCGTCAGATAGCCCGCTATCTTCCTCATCACAGAAGCAAAAATGCCTCAAAAACTCATCCCAAATCATCGCACGATAAATTCAAAACA
>NZ_NFJG01000015.1:0-49227 GCF_002159755.1 Bacteroides sp. An269 | reverse complement strand
TGACTGACGAAGATATCTATCAGGCTATCATCAACAGGGAGGAAGATATGAAACATATTTGCGACATTTATAGATTAAAAGCTGCAAGTTGAACTTGCGAAACTTGAATCTTTTTATTTTTGTATCAGTTAATTAAATCTTTAATTTTAATTTGTTATGACTAATAATCAGATATTACTAAATGAAATTATAAATCAGGAATTCAAAGAATCAAATGGATTCAATAATGAGAGTACATTTTTTGAATATTTTTCAGCCTGTCAGGTATTGAAGGATTATGAACTAAGTTCAGAAGAAATCGAAAATGGTATAATCGGAGGAGGAAATGATGGCGGATGCGATGCTGCTTATCTTTTCTTAAATAATGAGATTATTACACCAGATCAACTTGGTACTCTAACTTGTACAAAAGGCTCATCTTTAGAATTTATTATAATACAATCCAAAAAGACAGACAAATTTAAAGAGGATGCTATAATGAAGTGGAAGACTGTATCACAAAATCTTATGGATATGTCAAAAGATATTGCTAATTATGAAAAGAGATATTGTGAAGGTGTACGTGATATGTTCATGTTGTTTAGAGACACTATAACAAAACTTATAACTAAGCAACCAAAGATATACATTAAGTTCTATTACGTCACTTTAGGTACAGAAGTCCATCCTAATGTCAAAGAACAAAGTAAAGAGTTAAAGCAGGTTATAAATAATTTATATCCTAATGCTATGGTTTCACTTAGTTTTGTAGATTCAGATATGCTCATGAATTTATATAGCAGTGAACCAGATATGAGCATATTGGTTGATTTAGCAGACCAAGCAATAACATTAGGTAACACAAATGAATATGTTACTTTAATTAATATTGCTGAATTCTATAAATTTATTACGGATTCTTCGAAACAACTTAGAAAGGGCATTTTTGAATCAAATGTTCGAGATTATCAAGGAAATAATAGTGTTAACTCATGTATTGCAGATACTCTGAGGAATAAAAATAAAGAGGATTTTTGGTGGTTTAATAACGGAATAACAATTCTATCAGATAAGATCACACTAATAACAAGTAAAAAATTATCTGTAGATAATCCGGAAATAGTTAATGGTCTCCAAACATCTAATGAAATATATAATTATTTTTCAGAGAATATTGAGAGATTGAAAGATGAAAAGAGAAATGTATTAGTAAGATTTATTGTTCCAACTTCTGAAGAAGTGCGTGATGATATCATCTTTGCAACAAATAATCAAACAAATATACCAAAGTCTTCTTTAAGAGTAACAGATCCTATACATTTGCAAATAGAAATGTATTGCAAATCAAGAGGTTTGTATTATGATAGAAGAAAGAATTACTATAAGAATCAAAAGAAAAATGTTTCAGATATAATAAGCGTTTCTTTTCTAGCTCAATGTCTTATAAGTATTTTACTGAGAAAACCTGATTTTGCACGTGCCCGTCCTTCAACATTATTAGCAGATGAAGAAACATATAATAAACTATATAATAACATAAAAGATTTATCTGTGTTTTATAAGGTTGGTAAAATTGGTAAAGTTATTCAGAATAATATTCGTAAAACTTCAGATTGGACTACTGCAGAAAAGAGTGATGTCCTTTTCTATTTAATATATGGAGTTATGGTACAAAAATTAAAGAAAACAAAAATATCTGATAAGGACATTATGGACCTTGAAATAGATGATATAACCGATAAAGATATAAATGATACTAAAGATATTATCTATAAAAGATATAAAGAATTAGGAGGTAATGGCCGCGTAGCTAAAAGTTCTACTTTTGTAAATGAAATTGATGTACTTTTGGGTTTTGCTGAAGGCAATATATAGAGTATATAAAAAATTATAAGAGATTGTTTTATATTGAATTCTGAAACTATTATGAGTTCATAGATATAAGTTCTTTTAATTATCGATTTACTTTTAGCTTTTTACATTCAATATAGTATTTACAAAGCCCGATTCCGCTGGTGACGGAATCGGGCCTGTCGTATTCGGTTTCAGGTTCTAATTCTGGTTATACGAAAGCAGGAAATCGGCCATTGCTCCATTTTGTGGAATCATGGCAGGAAAATCAGTCTTTCCCGGTTTATAGATTTCTGTCGCTACATTGTAGACATCCCACGCTGTAATGCGTGGCTGTTCAAGTGAGAGTTTGAGCAGTTCTTCCGTAAACACGGAAATCTGTCCCTGGTTGAGCGGATAGGTGTCCACCTGTGATGCCAGTCTTTTGTCTGCACTGTCATGGGATACACGCAGAGCCGTCAGCATACCGATGATCATGTACAATTCACCGGGTGTCAACACCTTTTCCTTGAGCCTTTGGATTTGGCTTCTGTCCGCATCCATGTCACGTTCAAAATTGCGCATCCAGTCATCCACCTTCCCGAACAGTTCCTCGGTAGTCACCTTGTCCTTGCCGTAGTTGGCAACGCTTCGTTCGGGTGAAAGGATACACTGATTGTGGCAGATACGTACGCAGGGACCTATTGCCGCCTGGATACCGTCCTGATGGTAGGCTACCACGAGTGTGGTTGTCAGTTCGTCGGTATCTCCGTTCAGAATACGGATGGTGGTGAATATTCTGCGCAGTACATGTGCTTCTACCGCCTTCTCTCCATAGGTCTGTTCCACCTGCGGCAGGATGACCACTCCGGGCTGTGTCCGGTTCTTGTTCTGGGCGGCGAAGATTTCCTCCACCTCATAGTTCAGGTTGTGACGGCGGCAGATGTCCGTCATGCGCTGGATGACCTGGTAGTGGTAGATACCCCTGACCGGATTGCTGTAGATGTCGTTCTCCTTGTAGGTACGCTGTAGTGTTTCAAGGTCCATTACTTCGATTCCGTTGTTCTGGAAATCAAACTGTCTCTGATTGTTCAATGTTGCTAAAGCTTCCATAATTATATTTTTTAAAAGGTTGGTAATTATTTGTCCAATAGGTTGATGATACGGACTGCCTCTTTGAAGCGTCCGATATTTTCCGGAAGAGGATTCCTGTATTCCTCTTCCTTCATGCGTCTTATAGAAGGTATTCCCGTCAAGGGCAGAGCCTGGTTGACTTTCCATCCGTCGGTGAATGCCTTCGGCTGGAGACTATCATGACAGATTACTTCCCCGACACATCCGTGGACAAGCATGTTGCATACGGTCATCATGCAGCAGGTCCGGCTGATGTCTTCCCCGACCAGATAGTTTCCCGGATTGTGCGCATGGTATGCCAGCAGGAGTCTTCCACTGCCGCATGTGGGATCTCCCATCCTCTGTCCGGTCTCTTTTTTACCTGCCGCGCACATGACCATGAGTTCACAGATATGTGACGGCGTGAAGAACTGTCCGATTGCCTGCTGTCCCGGTTTTGAGCAGTAAGCCATGTGGAGTTCACCGAAAGCGTCGAACCAGCCCGACCTGCCGATTTGTTTCTGCATGATACGTGTCCATTCGGCTGTCATTTCCATGAACGAGGCATTTTGCTGACGCTTGTATTTCCAGTTGCTTATTGGCGGTGCTCCCGGAGAGAAGCCGTGGATGATGAAACGCAGCAGGTCGTTGAATACGGTCTGTATTTCATAGCCACATGAGGAGGCAAAGCCTGTGATAAGCCTGTCGAGCGGCTTGACTTCGTTGGAGATTTCATATCGTGCCATATTCCTTAATTTTATAATTGGTTATATACAGTCGTTGATTCTGTATACTGTTACGGTATGGTTTTCATTGTCCGTGTGTATTCTGACGGGACCGTATCCCATGAATTTCATGCGGATTTGTCCGTGCTGTCCCATACCGTTCCACTGCTCACGTGATATTTCCTTAATATCCATGCGGTACCCCCAAAGTACAAGAGAGTCAGGCAGGATTCCCTTGTAGAGTCTGCCTTTCAGGATTGCGGCCAGCTCGTCCAGCTCGCTCCGGCTGTACAGCGTGAATGAATCGCTGCGGAAGGTGTATTCGCCTGTCCTTTCCCTGTCCCGGTGTTTCATGATATGATAGCGGGACCAGTTACGGGTGGTGTAACCGTCATACAACGGATTCGGTTCTCTGTATTCCCATTTCCTGACCGGAGCATCGAACCTTAGACTGCCCGTATTGCTGCGTTTCCCGAATCCCCATGTTCTGAATATGCGGATTTCAGAACCTGCGGGTTTCATGTTCCGGATATTGACCTGCGTCCAGGGACTTCCGGTGGTATCATAGGCGGCTTTTCCCATGTCATCGAAACAGAATACCGTTTCCGGTATCAGGCATATATCCGCATATTTTCCTGTTATCCGTTCTATATGAGCTTTTCCGAAATAGTCACCAGAACGTGAGACAAATTCCACGCAGTCTCCTTCTGTCGGGCACATCTGCCTGCTTCGGACATTCTCCATCAGTTCCAGCATACGGTTCACTTTCCGTACTTCCTTTTCTGTAATGGGATACCCGAAGTCACCGTTTGCCAGTTCAAGACTGTCAAGGTCATATCGTATCTTTGTATTCATCCTGTTCTCCTCCTGTTTTGTGTATAGCGTTCAACCTGTCGGGTGATCATATCACAGAATTTCTGGCCGTTTTCTTCTTCACCCCTGAAATAGGCGGCCATCATCAGCAAGTTCCTGTTGTAATAATGCACCCATTTGTCATGGAAATGTGCGCCGAGAACCTGTCCGAATGTTTCCTGAAACAGTTCCAGCGTCAGATCCTCGTCCTGTCTCCTGTTGTATTCCCATATTGCCAGAAGCAGCATGTCATTGTAATTCAGTCTCATATTGCGTTGGTATTTGAAATGGCCATTATGATGTTGCAGCAACCGATTTCCCGGACATTCTCCTTCAGCTTTCCGTTGTTTACCAGTCTGTCGTATGCCTCATGAACAAACCTGTATGCAGGCGAATCATATCCGATACCGTGAAGATGTGATGTCGTCGCCACATTTATCCGTGATGCCATCATGGAAAGTATGTCCTCTTTCCCTGCCCGGTGGTTACTGAAGGCATCCAGTATATTCCGGTGGATGCACGTTCCGTATCTGGCACGATAATATTCCATTTCTTCTTCATCGGTGAAGGAATACACCTCTTCCGCTATCGTATCCTTTACAAGACGGAATGTACGGCCTCCTTTTTTCAGTATGGCTGTAATCTGTGGAATATGCAGTGTTTCACAGTAGCCTCTTATTTCCATCGGATGCACGTACAGGCGTGTTTTTCCTTTTACAAGATACATGGCCTGTGATGTACAGCCGGTTCTGTCCGTGTCGAATCCCTCTCCATGAAATTTCTCTTTTATTTCCTTGTAGAATGCGTCCGTTTTCTCATGGGAAAGACCTTTTCCCCATTCATATCCGCTTTCCAGACTGAAAAGCAGATGGAAGAGGGTTGTCCGTCCGGTCTTGCTTTCCCAGTAGCCGTAAAGGTCAGTCGTGCCGGATTTCGGTCCGAACCTGTATCCGTCCGGAGTATAGCTTTCCATCACTTCCAGGAGTGAGTTCATGAAATTTTCCGATTCTTCGGAATTCCACCATTCTGACGTATCGTCATTCATGGCATAAGCCGGTATATGGTTCATAACCTGCAGGTATTCCGGAGTCTCTTTCAGAATGTCCAGCATCCTTGTGACGGCTTCCTTCCTTTGTCTGATGGAGAACAGTTCCGTTCCGGTATCCGCGTGAAGCCTGTTCTGTGTCTTCTGGTCTGTAATCATGACTTCTGATATTTATTGTTATACATTGTCTGCCTGTAAGGTACAGGCATTCTTATTTCTTGTTGTCCCTGTTGTCTGTTTGTCCGCATCCCTGCAAGGCTTGGCGGAAAAAAATACCGGAGCGAAGCGAGGATGATTTTTTTCCAGACAACCAGCCCGGCAGGGCCGCCTTGCGGGAGTTGCGCGGCAAACAGCTATTTTTGCAGCAAGAAATGAGGATGCGTGATATTTTTTGTGATAGCTTGGAAATGATTACATTTGCAAACGGAATTTTTTATGTTGCTATATAGTAAAAACAACATAAGCCTATCATTCAAACCATTTAAAGAATTTGTAAAAGCCATAAGTAAGTTGGATGAGAGGTAAACGGAACACAGTTATTCAACTGGGATGGTTTTACACATCTAAAAATATTCCGATTTTCATTTGATTTTATGGCAGAATCAAATGAATACTGACTTAAATACTACGTACAAACTAAAATAATATCAGTATGAGAAAAGTAAAAATAACCGTATTAAGGAAAACTATAATAGAGGATCTGGCCAAAGAATACGGAGTAGATGGATTGAGCAAATGTCCGATGTTGAAAGAAGGACAGGTTTTTTACGCTGACTATGCAAAGCCTGATGGTTTTTGCGATGAAGCATGGAAAGCAATCTATCAGTATGTATTTGCTTTGGCTCATGGTGCTTCAAAGGAAACTTTCTACTTCGGAGACTGGATAAAGAAACCAGGTGTAGCTATATGCAGTTGTAATGATGGTTTACGACCTGTAATCTTTAAATTGGAGGCTACAGATGAAGAATCCTCCTTAGATTATACACCAGTCAAAGAAAACGATAAGTAGTTTGCAGTGATAAGATAGAATAGAAAGTCAAGGCAATGGGCATCAAAATGGATACACCTCTCTATTGATTCGTGGGCAATATAATCTGCCGGGTGATGATATTATCCGAGTACACCTGTAACTTTTCCGATTACGTGACGAATAAAAGATTGAAAAAATAAAAGTAAATACAGATTTATGAATATCATAACTTTGGATCAAAAAGATGTAAATCAATTTTGGGATCTGAGAATCTGCTTATTGCGGGAATTAGGAGAAATTTCTACTAAAACAAATCTTCAAAATTTAGAGAAATCGACAAAAGAATATTTCCTTTCCAATATAAATAAAAGCCTTATATGCTACGGAGTAGTCAACAATAACGATATAATATCCATTGCATCCTTATGTTTGTTTAGCCGCATTCCATACCAGGAAAATTTAAATGGGAAAGAGGGATATATCTTGAATGTGTTTACCAGCCCTGAATTTAGAAAAAAAGGGCTGGCTAAATTGTTATTGCAAGAAATTATCAGATATGCCAACGGGCATAATATAAAAAAACTATGGCTAAATAGTAGTAAATATGGCAAACATCTGTATTCTTCTCTAGGCTTTATCAGTAAAAGCAATGAAATGGAATTAATATTGAAAACAGAGATACTATAAATAAACATATTCAGAGGTATTACCAGATAGATATTGATACCATTATCATATACTAATATAAAGAACAGTCAGGCACATATCTGTACATCTTCTTTAACTGATACTGGAATCTGTGTTTATCAATACTTATTTTTTCTTACGCCTTGATATATATGCATAATTATCTAATGCCCAGGATATGAGGCTGTTCAGTATGGGAATCAGACTTTGGCCCACATCTGTCAATGAATATTCGACTCTTGGTGGTATTTCAGCATATAGCTTTCTTTTAACCAGTCCGTCAGCTTCAAGATTCTTTAATGTCTCGGTCAGTACTTTAGGCGATATATCCGGAATTGCCTTACTTATAGTATTGAAGCGTGTAGCCTCATTTTCAGAAAGTACACATAATATGAGCATGGCCCATTTACTGGAGAACCGTGACAGGACATTACGTATAGGGCAATCCTCTATATGAGTATATTTTTTGAGATTTTCTTGTAGTTGTAAACTGTTCATTTCCAATAATAATTACCTTAAAGTAAGTGGGTTACATTTTTGTAACTTCTTGTTTATCAATACAAAAAACATTAGCTTTGTACTATCAAAATGATAGTAAGTTTATAATGCAAAGTTAATCAACTTTATAAAAACAGAAAATATGAGCAACATTAAAATTATGAACAAGGGCGAAAAGTATGCTCACGCAACAATAGGTTGCATCAAGGGATTTGAAGGAAAGCAGTTTGTAAAAGAAGCTACAGAGGCTACTTCATGCGAGATCTCATTGGGTACATTACAGACTGGGATGTTAGTACCTTTCTTTCATAACCATAAGGCCAATGAGGAAAACTACATTATCCTGTCAGGGACAGGGAAATTTCAGGTAAATGATGACGTTTTCGAGATTGGAGAAGGATCAGTCATACGTGTATCACCAGGATGTGACCGTAACTTAAAATGCACTTCAGCTGAACCGATGACTTATATCTGTATTCAGGCAAAAGATGGAAGCCTGGAAGGCTATACGATGACGGATGCTGAGATAACAGAACGTGAGAATCTTTTGTAAAATGGCGATTACCGCATAAATTGGAATCCCTGACAATGATAAAATTAATAGTATATCATTGTTAGGGATTTTTATTTGCCTCAGATGTATGTCAATAACTTTCAGAGGTGTACTTAAGCTATATTTCAGATATACAGCTCACATTCTTTTCTTATACTACAAGCCTTCTTCAGCATCATGTTTACGATTGCAAGAAGCAAGCCGTTTATCTTTCTGGCCTGATGCGGACATACTGAAACGCATCGCATACATGAGATACAAGCCTTCCTGTTCACTTTTGCAGGATTGTTCTTGTCAATAGCACCGACAGGACATCTGGAGGCACAAAGACCGCACTGGGTACATGCCTTTGTTGGCTTAGGCACTATTCCGGCATTACCAGCTTTCCTGTAAGGTCTGTTGCCAGGTATTTCAGGGGTTGAAAAGTCCTTTTTCTTCAGTTTCTCATTTATCTTCGCAGCAAACTCCTTCAATAGCCTGTTATCATCCTTGTCCGGTCTGTCCTTAGCGTATTTGTGTGCTATTGAATGTTCTGCAATGGCTGCTACTGCTGCTACGACTAAAAATCCATTCTTTTGTACAATATCCTGAAGTTCGACCAAAGTATCCTCGTATGCACGGTTACCATAAACGCAGACTATGATTGCTTTTGCTCCATTACCCTGAATTCTTGAAATACGCTCTGCTGCTGTAGCAGGTACTCTACCACTATAAGATGGAACGGCTATTATGGCTATATCCTCATTTTTCAATGAGAATTCATGTAAATCTTCATTATTGTCTGACAGGTCAACGCCTGTTATGTCACGGCCCAACTCATTAGACAGAGAATCAGCTACTTTCTTTGTTCCACCAGTCGGACTGAAAGTTATTTCATATATCTTCATTTCTTATATCTCCTTTATTTTAATCTATATTCTTTTTTTACTAAGCATGCCAAGAGGTAATATAATAAGTATTCTGGGGCAGTTCGATATTTTCAGGTTCCGTCTGCTTAAAACATCCTTTCAGACCAAGCTCAAGAACTGTCTGATGGAAATGTGACAAAGCAATGCCGGCATCAACCCTTTTGATGATTTCCTCACCTCTTGAAATCCCTGACTTGTATGTTACAAAGAAATGATAACTGTTGCTCGCCTTCAACACGCGCCAGGGTTGTGTGTTCTTATCAGACGGAGCCAGTCTGAGCATTTCCAAAGGTTCGGCGTAATCTCCTGATTCGTCTTTGTGAAGGGGAGTCTGAAAATTGTCCAGATAGAATAATGTATTCCATTCCTTTCGGCTGGAAGAGCGCATGGCAGTCCTCATCAGCGATTCAGTCAGACTGCGCTTTGCAGCCGGATATCCGACAGGTGAAATGGCCGGAAACAGTTCGTCTTTAGGGACTCCCATTGCAGAAGCAAAGCCTTCCCTGTTGAATGTTGCCGCCAGCCAGACTGTACCCAATCCCAATGCCGTAGCCTCCAGAATAAGATTCTCAAATTCGTATCCGGCAGCTACATGGGCCAGATCTTTATCCGGAACAGAAATACCCATAAAAGTACTTGCTCCTTTTATCACTCCGTATGTACCAAGTTTTTCACCTTCTGAAGCCAGTTTCTTATCGATGATATATTTCTTCACCTGCATTCCAAAAGGGTTTTCAAGATTATCCATATAGCTTTGAAGCATTTCTCTTACATCAGGTTCAAGCTCCTTGTCCTGGTAAGTACGTACACTACAACGTTTCTTGATTGTTTCAACTATTGGTATAGGTAATTTTTTGCACATTCTTATATCCTCCATTACATTTTAATGATAATCTTTCCGTTCAGTTTTCCATTAGCCATAAGTTCAAGTGCTTCATTTACCTGAGACAGTGAGAATGTTCTTGATTCAATATCAGGCATGATATGGTATTTTTCCACGATCTCCGTTACCCGTTTAAGCTGGTCACCACTTGAACGGACGAACATAAAGCGATATTCTTTACCTTGTTTGCGGGCGGCTGAATCATACTTACTTCCGGCAAGCGTAAACAGGACTCTCTTCAGCCATGAAAAACCGTTCCTTTTTGCAAACATCCTGTTTGGAGCAGTTCTCAAGCTGAGCAGCCGTCCTCCTTTTTTCAGGACAGACAACTCATGCTCAAATTCATTTGATCCCAAAGTATCAATTACATAATCCACATAGGATAGGATTTCCCAATAATTTTCCTTCTTATAGTCTATATATTGGTCGGCACCCATTTTTAGAAGTTTATCCTTTGAACGAGTGTTTCCGGTCACTATAACATGAAGCCCCATTGACTTTGCTATGGGTACGGCAACTTGTCCGAAACTGCCGGACGCACCTGTTATCAGCAGTGTCTTTTCCGCCTGGACCTCAAGTTCTTCAACAAGTCCCTGATAGGCTGTCAGTCCGGCTAATGGTATAGTGGCAGCGACAACAAAGTCATAACCTGACGGCATTTTAGCCAGAGCTTCATGGTCAACTGCAACATATTCAGCAAAGGCACCTATCCTGTTTATTGGAAGTCGTGTATATACACGGTCACCTGCACGAAAGTCTTTTACGTTATTACCCGTCTTTTCTACTATACCGGAACACTCATTACCCAATGTCAGAGGCATTCTGTAATCCTGTATCAGTCTGACACTACCTGTCAGTTGAAGAATATCCAAAGGATTTACAGCGGCAGCCATAACCTTTATAATAACTTCATTTTCATTGGGCTCGGGAATAAAAACTTCATTTACGGAAACCTTGATTTCCTTTGTGTATTTCTTGATTTGTGCTGCTTTCATTTTTTATGTTATTATTAAAATAAAACTATCTATCATTAATAGAAGCTGTTTTTTTGCGGTCACTCATAATATCATCCATATTATCGACAGACCATTGGAGTAATGAATCGAGGATAGGCTTCAGTGATTTTGCTCTTTCCGTCAGAGCGTATTCCACTCTTGGCGGTATCTCTGAGAATATTGTTCTTGTAACATATCCGTCTTCTTCCAGTGTACGGAGTGTCATTGACAGCATTCTTTGTGATATATCCGGCATTTTCTGTTTCAATTCTGTAAAACGCATGCTATCCTTGCCTGATCTGTCCAGGATATAAATAACAAGCAATGTCCATTTGTCACATAATCTTGCCAGTATGTTCCTCACGGGACAACCGGGGAACATGGCGTCTTGTATGGTTGTTCTTTTCATGAATTATATTGTATCTAATAAATTTCGGTGGACAAAGATAAAAAATTCACTTTAATTACTAAGTATATTTTTTATACTAATTGGCAATACAATGGATAAATCGTATATGATTATAGATTTTCTGTTGTTTTTACCTCTTATTATTATTTATGATCCATTTGAAATATTGGACAATACACTTGTGTCTTTATTCAAATAATTTTCCTATGTATGTATGCTCCATCCGTGGAAACGTTCCATGGTGACGGCAAAGGACTCGTCCGGATTTCCATGATACAGCAGTCCTCCGACAATGCCTGTATTCCCGTCCGGATAACGTTCGCAGAATCCGAACGAATAAGGCGCATGGTCGTAATAGAGTTCGATTTCGCATGGACGGTTCTCGTTCTTCTCCCATTATTTTAGACGTTCAAGACAGTTTTCCAGGGTCTTGTCATTGATTGATTTTGCATACTGTACGACCTTGTCGTAATGCTCTTGTGAACAGCAGATTTTCATATCGTTTGAATTTATTGGTTGGTAAATGTTTTTTCAGTCAATCCAGAAAGTACCGCAATGAGGGCATCTGCATCCGGCAGGATATTCATTCGAATACCGCACGTCACGGTGGCGTTTGTAGTTCATGTCACCGAAGGTGCATTTCCCGTCTCGGAATGTCTGCTCATAAGCGGCTTCCTGTTTCTTGTATTCAGCCATCCGGCTTTTTCGGACAGATCCGGTAAAAGGTATCATGCCCGTTTCCCATTTTGTGGAATCACACCAGTCATTGGTCATGCCGCAGACTTCATTGGCATAGGAATAGTGTACTTGTGAATCGACAAACAGGTTCTCCCTTCGGAAAGGGAAAGTGATGTCCAGCGGAATCCGTACATGATGTCCGGAACCGTTCCGGCTGTCGGCAATGGCCACCACTACATTCCCGTGGAAACGGATGCTCTTGAAATCGTTCTCAGGGTCTTTACTGATGAGCCTGTCAAACATGGCGTTGAAGTAGATGCGCAGTTCTCCGCCGTATGTGGCATTCTCTACCAGTTCTTCAATCTTCTCGTCAAACTGCCCCTTTTTCAGATACAGTGCGCGGCGTACCTTATGGCAGGCCATGGCGACTGATTCTCCCCGCAGTGAACAACCGGTCAGATATCCGCTGATTTCCACTCCGAGCGAATAGAAGAAATTAGTGACGGACGAGTTGCGTATCAGGTCCTTTACCGGGTCAGAATCGTTCCGGTCATAGATAAGCTCCCTGATTTCATCTTCATGCTCTTCAAACTCTCCGGCTAAATTGTCCGTTTCCATATTCTTTCTTGTCTCCTCCAGATAGTCGTGCATGTTTGAACTTTCCTGTTCCTCATACCATTCGTATGCCTTTTCATAGAGTTTTTCCATATTATTGGAACGGATGCATTCCTCCTGGATGTCTTCATGCTCATTAAGATCATCCCGATAGTCCACGTAGTAGAGGCTTACATACTGTGGAATATAGTCTGTAAGTTGTAATGTCTGGTTCATGATTCCTGATTTTAAGAGTTATACAAACGAAAAAGCCCTGCTTGTCGTGCAGGGCCTGATTCTTGTGGAACTGAAACCTTTGGAATGTCTGTTTGTATGGTATCTCCATGTCTCAAGCAGATAATCCTTGGTTCCCTTGATACTTCCGTGTACCATACATCCCTTTTCATCGTACAGGTAGCAGGTGTTAAGGAGAACCGGTATGCCGTCATGCACCTTGTACATGTGCAGCTCAATATCATTCTTTATGGCAGCAGACTTTTCCTTTTCCACTTTTCTGTGTATGGCTTTTCTGACCTCGCCGATATGAGGAGAGGTATAGCCGATTATTTCCGAATGGAATGCAAACTGATATTTTTCCATAACACTTTGTCCGTATTAAAATTCTGATATAAGTTCATCTTCATATACCTCCAGTTCAAGACCGCTCTCGACAATCCTGACCAGCCAGCGGTATTCCAGTCTTTCCATCAGTTCGACGGCACGGTATCCCTTATAGGGACGTCTCAGAAATACAATGTCTCCGGTTTTCATATTTTTTCCTCCTTTTTATTGTGCGTAGATTGTTTCTATCAGTTCTGCATCCGTAAGATAGCGCAGTTCCTGTGTGGAGCAGAACAGGCAGATGCCATCCAGCAGTTCATTTGCCGCAGCATCCAGGTTCCGTACTCCTTCGATCAGAGATTCTTCCAGTTCCTTGCTTGAAACAAGATATATTCCGTGAATGTCTTGAACAGTTCTCAAAGGGAAACGTCTTTCCTGATAGATGATGTCCTTTATCATGTCATCCTGTGGTGGCAGTTTGGCGCTGATTGTCTTGAACTGTTCGGGTGCGAGTGCCTTCAACCTGTCAGGATTGAAGCGGAACATTCTGAATCCCTGATATTCAAATCCGGCAGGTTCCGCTATTCTGTTACTGGTCAGGAAATCATGTACATGTCTGTTGCAGTCCCGGTTGTCCACATAGGCATGGAACGGGGAAAGGGAATTGAGGTTGACGGTGATGTCCGTGTATGATTCCCAGCATTCCGGATTCTCCTTAGACCGGGATTCAAGTCCTACATACAGATTGTCATTGTCGATATAACTGTTAAGGACGAGTCTGACCTCAATGCGCTCAGCCGGATCTGTAGCTGTTTTCCAGTATAGAGTGTTCGATTTGTTCATACTTGTATTGTTTTTATGAGGGAATACGGCAGTCATTCTACCGCATTCCCCGAATGTTATGATTTGATATTTATTTGTTCCTGTGCGGATTCCTTTTTCACTGTCCTCAATCTTTTTAGAAGATACAGGAAATATTCACGGTCATAGATTCGGAAAAGAAATTCCTCTGATGTCTCCTTGATGTGTCCGATGAAAGTTGCGGATTCCCTGCCGGGAGGATATTGAAAGAAATGTCCGTCGGAAACAAGGGTGAGCTTCTTTCCTGATACATGGTCTATCAGCTCGTCCGGAGTTTCGTAATGTCCTTTTCCTTTATAGAACTGATAATGGTTCCGGCGAAGACTTTTCAGGGTATTCGCCATGTCCGTCCTTGCTTGTCTGGAATCTGATTGGATGACAAGGTTGCAGATGAATACGGGCTGTTTTCCGTCCAGTGAAAAATAATAGGGAATGAGTCTGGTTCCGGTTGTGACCGTTTTGCTTGTTTCCTCTTTTGAGATCACGGCTTTCCGGTTGATGATTTCCATGTGACGGTCTATCTGACTGTCCAGTTCGGATTGCGGAGTAAGTACGGAGCGTAGGCCCTTGAAATATCTTCCTTGACGGGTAAAGCAGAAAGAGTACATATTTCCGTAATACGGTTCTCCCACAAAGAACGAGTTTTGTCTCATGCGCAAGGGTGGCAGTACATCCAGCAGGTCATAGTAGTCTTCTTCGGTGATTTCCTTGAACGGTTCGGACAGGGACTGATTGTATAGCCGCAGCTTCTTGTCCATATCAGAAGGTGTTACGGCTTTCAGATAGGGATTGTTTTCCCGTATGCGCAGTTCTTCGATTGTTTCTCCACCATAATCATTGTGGAATCCGTCACTCATACTCGTCAGGCATGTTCCGTCGAAGTAACGGGAATCGATTACATATTTCAATCGGTCTTTCATGTCTTATAGGTTTTGAAGGTTCAACACTCTTTTGACTGCATATACGGCATTCTGTGTAAGCTGCCGTTGCCATGCCTGGTATCTCGGCGACCATTTGAAACCGTATGATTTCAGTTCCTTGCGCCTCTGGTCATCCGGAATACTGTCAAACAGGATTTGAAGGCGGTCTACCTCATAGTTCCATACCAGCATTCCGCCTTCAAATTTCAGTTCACGGTTTTCCCGTTCTCTGATTTCCTGAAGTTTCAGTCTGGCCTGGCGTGCCATTTCCGGCAGTTGGAAGAAACGGTTCCGCGAAGTGATAACCGGTTTCTTGCATTGCGCATTGAAGTCTGTAATGAAGTCCACTGCTTTCTGTACGATTTCCACTTCTCCTTTTCCCGCATAGGTGCTTACCTTATTAAGGATACTGCTGACGAACAGGGCACGGCTGTATCCTCTTGCTTTACCGGTATCAATATCATGAATAGTCCGTGCGCTGCTTGCAATGTCACGCTTCAGTCGGTTCCATACCTCTTCCTGCTTCTGTTCTTCCGGTTTGGCAGCCTCTTTCATTCTTTCCATGGCAGACTTGAAGCGGTTGCGCCAGTCGTGAAATTCATCAAATCTGTTCTGGTATGCGTCTAGTGCCTTGTTGTTGCGTTGGCAGTTGAACTTGGCAGGTCCTGTCACCATCGGACTGGCACATCGTGAGAGACTACCCAACAGGGCGGAGAACTTACTATGGTATGCACTGACATACTCGTTCTGCTTTTCTTCCGGAATCTGTTTCAGATCCTCTACAAGTTGTTTTTCATATTGCATGATGTCTGTTTCCGCCCTTGCTTCAGGTTCG
This sequence comes from Bacteroides sp. An269, assembly GCF_002159755.1. NCBI lineage: Bacteria > Pseudomonadati > Bacteroidota > Bacteroidia > Bacteroidales > Bacteroidaceae > Bacteroides > Bacteroides sp. An269. The sequence goes on along the minus strand of NZ_NFJG01000015.1, from coordinate 33,331 downwards.
AAGGAACTCCATCTGTATGCGTTGTATGCAGCATCAAGCAGGTCTTCCAGATAGCCGGGATACAGAAATTCCACAGCTTCCCATTTTTCAAATTCATTTGGATGCAGTTCTGTTTCCCCGTCTGCCGTTTCGATGGTGTGTACATAGGAGCCCATTCCCGTACAGCGTTTACGGAAATGAAAAAGGACGGATTCGTCATCCGTCCCTTGTTCTCTGATTTTCTTCACTCGGTAAGCATTCTTTCTTGTCAACGTGATAACCGTCTGTTTTCCGGTCTTGTCCTTCATGAGGTCTGCTACTGTATCTTCACATACCTTCTTTCCAACTTCTTCAGTCATATTCTTTTATTTAAATTAGACATGACCGGCTCCGTGGAGCCAGTATTTCAATTTCTTACTGGCCCGGCTGTTCTTTGCCAATGACCGGTGCAAGGCTTGGCGGAAAAAAATACCGGAGCGAAGCGAGGATGATTTTTTTTCCAGCCAACCAGCCCGACAGGGCCGCCTTGCACAGTCAGTGGCAAAGGGCGATATTTGCTGTAAGAAATGAAATAGTGTTTTTTTTAGATAAGCGCAAGTAAAATTATCTGTTATACAATATTTTCCGTAAATCTGTATAAGGAATATAGCTATTTGAAATTAAATGAGTTAGAAGAATTACCTTGTTTTGGGGTAACGATTTGGCAACCGTCCCAATTGCTGTGGTCTGCGTTATATTACTTTTCAAGTAACTCTTTTCCTTTTGCAAATTTAGAAAAAAATAGAGATATGAGAAACTTATTTTAGCGCATTATTTCAGTTTGCTTATATAGTAAAAGACCATGAAAGGCAATTTAAAGCTCCTCCCCCTCTTTTAACTATAGATTGCATCTGCACTTGATAAATTCTACCATCATACTCTGGAAACAGTTTTTTTATATGTTTCAAAGCTTCTTCATCTGTAGAACGTCCTACACCTGGGACAATTATTACATTTTGAGTATGAATCATATTTATATAAGCCCAACTCATATTATGATAATCACTTAGCTCTAAATCGATGACTTTAAAGTATGATTCTAATTGACTTCTCATCTTAGCGGCAATATCATCAGGGTAAACTTTCAGATTCACCAGTACTTTATTACTGCCAACAGCATGTAAAATTCCATCTGTATGACCACAAACGTCACTTCTATCCCAAGGCAAAAATAAGAACTTATGATTTGGAAATAACTTTTCCATTAGAGAAACAAGATATTTTCTATCCATATCAGGGTTCTCAATAAATATTTTCTCCGTCATTATAACAACAGCGGTGTATCCTCTACCTTTTTTTATGCTTCCAAAGGTAAAGTTACCACCGTCTGCTACAATGGGAGAAACACATATTGAAGAACTTGGTAATATCGTTTTAGCCAGCTTAATGGAAGTTTCTGTTGATGTTTCATAATCGCGAAGTCCTTCCAGATAGTCAGGATGATATTTAAACTGAACAAAAGAATTACCATCTACTTGTACTGGCATATAATCTCTACACCAATAATCGGCTGTTCCTTTCAATACGCCGTAATGCACATCATGCTTTGACAATATTTCAGTCAATTCATTGTACACTTTCGGATAATATCTTTTCAGATTCTCCGAAAAAAACACATAGTCCATAGTTGATTTTAAGATTTTCATTGCTGATCTGCGTCAAGATTAGTAAAACGCCACATACGGTCAGTTGCTTCCCCTTTTATTTTTTTTACATTTATTCTGGCGGAAGACATAATACGAACTTTATTAAAATCTTCATTATCCATCCAGACAATCGACAACCCTTTCTCGAAAATTGAGGCATTACCAAACAAATCTTCCCATAAATATTGTGGCTTGAATTTATCTATTTCTCCTTCTTTCAATTTTTGAGAAGCCTTATTTGTAAAAGTCTTTTCATCATTATTAACCAAGGATTTATAAGTATACCCTCGAATAAGAAATGATGCACGATATTTTCCTTCACGCTCAAAAGTCATGTCAACACCAGACCTATTGGGACAAATCGCTCCTACCGGGAAATAGGGAACATCTCCTACATGGTACATTTGAGGTTCAATTATACTTTTATTCTCTTCATCATGAAAATAGAACTCAATATCAATTGGATATATCTCGTATTCTCCATTTACGACATAACGTCCATTAAATACAATTTGGGCAATGTCCTCAAATTGCTTTGTCAGTCCACTAACAGTATTAGCTGGAGCAAACCGTTCAAGAGCATTTTGTAATCTTTTTAAGTGATTCATTTAATTATTCCTTAAGTGTTCAACAATAATCCTATAATTTTCAATGCCGATGTTCTTCTCCGTAAGGGATTGATTAGCATAATTTTTACTAACCAGCAGTCTATTGTTATCATATAAATAATTCCATAGACCTTCTCCCATTAATGTTTTCCATTGGGCTTCGTGCCTCATCACAAGAAACTTTACTTCTTTTGCAGAGGTAGCCAAATAGAGCAACACCATTTTTGTAAATTTCTGAGATGGAAATAAATTCTTAATAGCTGGAGATACCAGCGAAGTGTAAGCAAAATACTGACATAAGGAAACATGATTAAAAATATTTTCCTTTTCCTGTTCTCCATATACGGCTGTTCCTAAAGGAAGTATTTTCTTTCTCCAATAATAGTCACCCAATATTCTTGTTGGCTCGTAATAGTCAAATTTAGTTCCTTCCATTGACAAAACCTTTCTTTTGTCCTCCATGATTTCTTCAGCCATCTGAGGTTTGAACATATTTGCAAGATTCTTATTCAGGTGCTCTACATATCCAGGATTCAAAGAAAGGATTACAAGTTTGGAATTAAGGATATTTCCACTCCATGGCTCAGGAGGAACACATAAAACCAACTGTCTAGTGGGGTTATCTTTTTGTTTTTCATTATACGCATACACGTATTCTTCATCACCAGGAAACACCAAATCATCCGCAAAATAAAGGTCATACCCAGATAACTTGGGCAATAATTCTTTCCAACGATTTAGATATAGAACATAGTCCTTGTTCATAACAGCCTTGCTTATTGATTCTTGGGCTGTCAATAAATAATTATGACATGATTGTTTTTCTTCTGAGGACTTTATATTAAAACGATTTATTATTGCGGTATAATCTAATGGAATACTTCTAAAGATTATAGTATATTCGTTAGAATTTACATCCGGATATTCGTTATAACGAAGTAAAATTTCTTCAACCAATAAATCTACAAGCTGCATTAAATCAATATCTTTCTGCTCTAAAAGGGTTTCCGTTAAAAGAGTTTCCATTTCTCTCAAATAATCTATATAAGAAAACAACGAGCTCTTTATATTATCTTCATAACTTCGATATTGAACGTCTTTTGCATGTTCACTTATATCCTTCTTAATTTCTGTATATAAATTTATACCTCTTGTTACAGCAAAACCTAAATCACATAATTTATTTTCTATAGTCAAGTGACTGAACTCATCAGAACTTGAATCTATATATGCTCGTATACGATGAGGAAGAGTAATTATACCATCACCGTAAGGATAGAAAGCACTTTCATATATTTTTTGTTTCCCAATAAGATAGTTCATGTTATTTCTTTTATGTTTAAAGTAGACAAAATATAAATATCTCTAAGTAAAATCAATCTTTCAGATACAAAAGTAATATAAAGTCATAATAATCTGCCTAATAAATATGATTATTAAGGCTTTTCCTGAATTATAGTTTTTTACTCTGTTGTTCCTGTTTCGGTAATCCCAATGCTTTCATAAACTCGTATTTCTTGCGTCTGAACCAACTTACATGTGAAACGCCATCTATTTTGAGGTCAAATTTTCCATCTGAGGTTTCTATAAGTGAACAAACTGAGCCATCAGTCTTAAAGTGCTGTCGGAACTCTGTAGAATAGAGTTCGCCTTTAATGGTGACATCCTTGAACATGCACAGCTTTTTGATTAGCCCATCGCCAAAATTCAGAGTATCACGCAAAAACTTGATAGTAGGTATCAGCTTTTCCACATAAGGGAAGTAGCGTTTGACAAAATCCGTAAATTCCGACAGTTTTCGGTGCTGCTGTTCGTAAGCATTTTTCATTTCCTGTATCTGCTTGGCATGTTGTTCTTCTCGTTGTATGGCTTCTTCTTCAAGTTCCTGTATGCGCTTTTGCAAATCTTCATTTCTATGTTCAAACTCTTTCAGTTTACCACCACCGAAAAGAGAACCGACTTTTGCCACGAATGCGGCTTTCGCTTCCGTCTTGGCTGCTTCCAGTTTCTCCGACTTGACTTCCTGCCTTACCTTGTCAAGCTGTTGCTCTGCCTGTTGCTGCTCAGTCTGTAACTGTTGCACATTGGCTTCAAGTTCACCCGTCTGTCGTTTCAAATCACGGTAGTATTGGGCGGTTGTCGTATGCCGTGCTTCCGAGCCACGCACACCACGTTGCAAGCCATATTTCTCCATTGCTTTTGCATAACTATCGTGATATGTTACCAGCTTCTCACGTGTCAATACATCGTCAGCACACAGACGCACGGTATTGGCTTTCTTGCGGTACGAGCGTTTACCATCCGTCTGCTTTTTCTTGGCTTTCCTTCGCTCTCCTGTTACTATTGGTACGACCGTGGCATGAATATGCGGTGTGTGCTCATCCATGTGCAGGACTGCCGAAACTGTATTTTCCTTGCCGAAGGTATAGTGCAGCCATTGCAGGTTGTCATCACACCATTCGTCAAGTCTGCCCTCGTCCTGTATTTTCATCATATCCTCGTGCGTACCCGAAAGCACGATTCTAATTGCCCGCACTTGGTCGGGGGTTATCTTACGTTTGATGCCTGCCGTACGGATACGGTGGCTTATCGCTTCGGTACGGTCGGACACTCCATCAGGGAACTCCACCAGTTCACGGTTGAGATGTGTACGTGTAGGGTCTGCGTTCTTGGGTATGGTCTTACGTTCTATGTGGTCGGATGCGCCCGTGTCAGCCGAGCCTTTCGCTTTGTTGATTTGAATGCTTATATATCCCATGCTTGTTTTTCGTTTTCAAGTTTGACAATTTGGTTTGTTGGTTTCCTCAGCTGCGGTCATGCCGCATGGCAAACGGGGGTGTCCAGAGGGGTGTAACCCCGTTGGCTCATTGGGGCATTTTTAGCTGTGCCTGCACTGCGTAAAGAAAATGCCCTAATGAGCTATGGCTTTTCTGTTCTCAAAAGCCTGTGAGAGTACCAGCTGTATAGGCAGCTCTTTTCTTTTCATTGATATGATACGCCTTCCCTTGTCGGCTGGTCGGACAACAGGCAGGTCGGATGTCCGACCGACCAGCTTGCGGATAGTGGCATTTCCTTCCATCCATTTGTCCCGCAAACTTGTTGGCGGATGAAAATCCGATGAATTGATGTGTTGACAGGATAATAAACTGATAACCAAAATGATATATGTTCATCATCGTTTCATCAAACCGCTCACTAAAAGAAAAGTGATGTAGAGTGCGGTGTGTTCTTTCTCTTTTCATCAGCCCGATTCTCTTGTTGAAAGGTTGATGAAGACGTAAATTGCTGTTTCTCTTTATTTTTATATATACTTTCATCATCTCATCAAAATATCAGAATTTTTCCAGCTGTATTTTGTTTACCGTGTAGTAACGTCCTATTCCTCTTATCGGCGAATAATGACAATCCCGATTCACAATCTTGTAGAGAATTGTACCTACGCAAATGATTCCTTTTTTTCTTCATGTTCTTGATACAGGTTTTAGTGCTGCCTACATTCTGTCGGCAACGGGTTAAACATGGTTGCAAAGCTACGGAAGTGTCGGTAAAATCTTGATACGCAAATCTATGCGGAACGGCGCAAAATAGGTCATGCCAAAAGAAAATGCAGTATAAACGGGTGGCTCTTTCAGATAAAAGGAGATAAAAAAGCCCGAAGTCGTGGAATATGCACGTCTTCGGGGACTGGATGTTGCAGATAATTACAGATTGACTGACGCACTGATTTACGGATTTAATGACTTCATGTCGTCACTACGTCAGATTAAACCGTTAATCATCAAATGACTGAACATAAAAAGTTCATTCTAACATTTATTCGGCATTCTATTATTCACTGACACCAGCAGGACTTGTTTTTCTTTTCGTCGGCACAATCTTTCCAGCAGTGCATTGCGAACCGTTGCGGCACCTGACGTGTCAATGCGAAAAGCGAGTGCCACCACCATCGGCAAGGCATACATGTCCGCATAATAGCCGTTGGGCAGCTTGATACGTTTTTCAGCTTCAAGAGGATTCAAAACTCCACACTTGTACACGGCACGAATGGCGGCACGGAGCGTCGGGGCGATTACCCCGAACAGCTCTACCAGCTCCATTTCATTCATCCATATATTGCCTGTATCAGATGGTATGGTAATTCTACCATAGCTGTCCGTTGTGATTATTTCCCGTTTCATATCCCTGCCATTTTCACGTTCCCGAATGATTTGCTCAGCTTGTCGCCCAGCATCGTGAGGTCATTATCCAATTTCTGCACGGTTATCTTCGCATAGATTTGCGTGGTCTCAATGTTCGTATGCCCCAGAATACGGCTGACGCTCTCAATTGGCATCCCTTTGCTGAGAGCCAGGGTCGCAAACCCATGCCTTGAGCAATGAAAGCTGATTTTCTTGGTGATGCCGTATTCCTTTATCATCTTTCCCATACGCTTGCATATTGACCAATAGTTGAGATTGGGGAATACAAGATTGTTTTCCTGAAAAGCCTTGTAACGCTCGATTATCTGCAAGGGAATATCCAGCAGCTTCACCTGAAACGGTACACCCGTCTTGTGTCGTTTGGAAATAATCCATTTCTCACCGTTCACTTCCACAATCTGGTTGTTGCTTAATTCCTTTATATCCACGAATGAGAGGGCGGTAAAACTGGCGAAAACAAAAATATCACGGAGATAGGAGTTCTTGGGGTCTTTGAACTGAAATTCCATCAATGTTTTCAGCTCATTCTCCGTCAGATATTCACGCTCTTTCGTGTTCGGGCTTATATGGAACTGGGCAAACGGATTTCTCGGTATATGTCCGTTGAAATGTGCCCGCATCACCACACCTTTCAGCCACATGCAGTTTTCCCATATCGAACCGTTGTGCAGTCCGGCTTCGTTGGAAAGGAACACGGCGAACTCCTTGATGAAGTCGGGCGTAAGTTCAGGCATGGAGATGTCGTTCCGCTTGTAATGTGACCTGATGAATGCTGCCACATGGTTTCTTGCCCGCACCCTTGCCATATAGGTAGCCCTGACCCTGTCTTTTCCGACACGCTTCTTGAACACTTCATTTTCCTTGTCGAAAGCACCGAGCAATGTTTCATACTCACCGCCCAATCCCTGATAGGCATTGCGAACCATTTCTGCCGTCACAAACGCCTCACGGTCGGATATGCGCTGGTAGTGCTTGATGATTTGAGCCTTGATGTTGTCAAGTGCAAGATTAATCTCCCTCGCTTCCATACTCTTGCCCTTTGCCTTGTTCCCTTTGGCATCCCAAAGCTCTTTCGGGATAGTCCGCTTGCAGCTGAACTGTGCTACCGTTCCGTTGATTGTAACCCGTCCCATGATGGGGACAATTCCGTTCTTTTCCTTACTGCCATTCACGTAGAACAGCACCTTGAATGTGCTTCTTGCCATACTCGTTTCTTTTTGGTTGCAAAACTATAAATCAACGAGTTACCTATTGATAAGCAAAGCTGCGCAGAACGCCGCAAAATGAAACAGGGACTGTTAAATCTGCACTTTCATCGGGTAATGATTAGGAAACCGTTCTTTTGCTTTAATCTGCTTTAAGACGGTTTTCAACTGTCTGCCCAACTTCTGCATTTTTCCTCTAACTCCCTAATTATCAAATCCTGTTGCGTTAATCTGCTGCAATTCGGCGGATATTCCAGAGATTTTCTGTAATTTTGTATTTTATACGTTTTACGAGTATAAAAACAGTTCTATTAATAACTATGCTTTTTTGATTAAAATATGAGAATAAATATTGAAAGATATAAGTATTTCCGCGATACACAGTTATGGCCATTGGCAGATACCCTAAATTATAAACAATGGTTAGAAAATTTTACTAATGATGAAGAGTTAGATATTGCTCAACGCATCTTGGATTTTTTTATATATATACCTGATAGTATGATTAATCAGATGTTAGCTATTGTAATAGGAAAATGTGGTTATTATTTCAAACGGCAAATAGGAAAATGGACAGATGATGATTTTAAAAATAATTGTTGGTATAGTTTTATCCCTGGTGAAGAAATGAAACCAACTGATAGCGGATATGTTTTTAATCGAAAATTAAGAGATAAACTTGGAATTCCAGAAGAACGAATCATTGGATTTAATGAACTTCAAGAAATATTGGTGAATAGTTCTAATCAGAATGTGATACTTGTAGATGATTTTGTGGGTTCCGGTCATCAGACTTATGTTGCATGGTGTAAACAACGATATAAAGGGTGGACTCTACAGCAATTAGCTTTTATAAAAAAACACAAAGTTATATATGCACCTTTGATAGTTAATTATAAAGGCTATAACAGCATTATTTCTGAATGTGATGGACTAGGTCTTACTTATATTCATTTATTAAACAAACAATATTCTATATTTGAACAGAATTCCCTATGTTGGGGAGGTGATGTTAAATTATACAATAAAGCTATGGATTTAATATTTGAAAAAAGTAAAATGTTAAATATCCCATTTACAAATGGGGGGCATGTTAATGACGTAAAAGGCTATCGTGAACAAGGACTTGCTTTGGCTTTTGAGCATGGAATACCAGATGCTTGTCCACCTATTTTCTATTGGGAAACAGGTGATTGGAAACCATTGATGAACAGAGTTTACTCAAGATATTAATTGATACAAAAAATTATGGACATAAATATACAAGAAAAATTGGATCAATTATTCGGCAGTTATAAAGCTGAATGGTTAAAAAAAGATATATTCAAGTTCTTCACAGAGCCTTATTATTTTACAATATTAAAAAGTAATTACCCTGGTGTTTTGCAAGGAGGTCGCGGAACTGGTAAAACAACAGTTTTACGTGGATTATCGTATCTTGGTCAATATGAAATCCTTAACTCTGATATAAAAAAGTTTGACAAGAATAATTTTATCGGTATATATTATCGTGCCAATACAAACCATGTTCGTGCATTTTGTGGAAAAGGACTAGATGAGAATGAGTGGAAAGCCATCTTTGAACATTATTTTAACTTGATTATTTGTTGGGAGATGCTTCACTTCTTAGAATGGCACAAAACAATTAAATCAGATGATGAAGATTTATCTAAATATGCATGTCAATTGATAGCTTCCTCATTGCATTTAAATGCACATATAAATAATTTCAAGGAGTTGTTGAATCTTGTTGAAACTGCAATGTATGAATTCCAAGCAGAAATAAACAATATAGCAGATGGTAATATGCCTAAATTGTCAATGGCTGGAGTTCCTATTGAAATAGTTGCACAACAAACTCAAAAACTAAGGCAATTTAAAAATAAAGTGTACTATTTATTGATAGATGAATATGAAAATTTCACAGATTATCAACAAGAGTGTGTTAATACGCTTATAAAGCATGTTCCAGAGTCCTATACGATAAAAATTGGTGTAAGGGAAATGGGATGGCGTATAAAAACAACTCATAACAAAATGGAATCGCTTAATGACCCTGCAGATTATAAGTTAACTAATATAGAAGAATTCTTTACTGATGCTCAAACAGCTGATAGATTTGAAGAATTTGCTAGTAACGTATGTAATCTTCGTCTTCGGAAATTGATAAATGATGGAAACGAGGAATATGACATTAGAAAATCACTTGTAAGTATTTCTATTGAGGAAGAAGCTGAAAAACTAAATGTAAAAAAGACTTCACTTTATAAATCTTTTGTAGAAATAGAAAGTAAAAACAAAATGGATTTGAATATCCATCCATTATATAAATATTTAATTGCATATTGGGCAGAAATACATAATGAACCATTGAAGGATGTCATAGATAATTATGTAAATAATCAAGACGATTGGAATCAGCGTTATAATAATTACAAGTATAGTCTTTTGTTTAAATTAAACAAAGGAAAATATTTAAAGATTTCAAAATATTATGCGGGTTGGAATACTTTTGTTAAGTTAGCTAATGGAAATATCCGTTATTTAATGGCATTAGTCAATCAGTCATATAATTTGCATATAGAGAATGGAAATGATGTGAAAGATTCAGTCTCAGTAGAACATCAAACGATAGCTGCTAAAAATGTAGGTTGGAAAAATTTAACAGAATTAGAAGGATCTTGTATGATTGGTTTACAATTAACGCAACTAGTGCAATCGCTTGGTACGATATTTAAACGATTGGCAAAGGACGGGAATAAAACTGCTCCAGAGATAAACCAATTTGACTTTGATGGTGAGATAAGTGATAGGTCTCGTGAAATGCTAAATCTTGGTATTATGAATTTGGCACTTGTTAGAATGCCATCAAATAAGTTATCTGGAATGAAGAGTTTGAAGGATTTTCAGTATCAACTCCATCCTATTTTTGCTCCTTATTTTGATTATAGTTTTCGTAAGAAACGTAAAATGACACTAACGGACGCGGAATTTTTAGGTTGTATTGACACTCCTAATGAGACTGTTGCAAGAATGCTATTACGAAGGGATGTTTCAGAAGAAGAAGTAAATTCTGTTCCAACCCAATTAACATTGTTTGATTTAAATAATTTTGAAAATAATAATGACTAAAATAAATAGAGACTACATATATATAGATGAATGGTATGATTTGAATAAGGTAATTCTAGAACCAAAATCTCTGTATATATATGCCCATGATCCTGAAGATCGTAGTGTTTTTTGTGCTCAAGAATTAGCGAGACATAATTTACAAACAGAATTTATAGAAATAGTTTTCAATAATGCAAATGATACAATTTCTATCGTAAATAAAGAGAATTTGATTATATCATTACATAGTATTAATCAAATAAATAGCTTATTATCCCCATATAAAGATTATATTATATATATTGAAGTTACAGGTTTAAGTTGCCGTGTAGCTGCTCCATTGATGAAATATGCAATGGAACGAAGCATTGAAATGCGAATAGTTTACGCAGAACCATCTATCTATAAGTTAGAGGAGTTTCGTAAAATAGGAATCCATAAAGATCTTTGTGAAACTGTAGAAGGGATAAATCCTTTGCCTGGATTGTCTAATCTTCTTCCCCACAGTGAATCTCCACTATTTGTTGTATTATTGGGATTTGAAGGTGGTAGATTTTCATTTATTATTCAAGACCAAAACCCAGATAGGGATAAAATCATACCAGTTTTAGGTGTACCTGGTTATAAGTTGGACTATCCATACATTGCAATGTGGGGCAATCGTAATCAAATAAAAAATACAGGTAGCTGGCAAAATATAAAATATGCAGAAGCAAATTCAATTGTAGATATTTATATGATGTTGAGACGCTTAAGTTATGATAATCGGAATCCGGAAATGGTAATAGCTCCAATAGGGACAAAGCCACATGCAATTGGTGCAATATTATATTCTATAAAGCATCCTAATAAAGTTGAGATTGTATATGATAATCCTATACGTAGTGTACATCGAACTGATGGTATAGGTAAAGTAGTGGTGTGTAATGTGACTAAGCTTTTTGAAGAGAATTAACATGAAGGGGCCTGATTCATTTTATACACCAATGCCTTTAGCGGAAAGATTAGTAAGCTACGTAACTGAAAAGGATGTGAAAAATGTTGTGGATTTTTGTGTTGGTGATGGTGATTTATTGAAAGCTGTACGAAATAAATTTACTAACATACAACTTTATGGTACGGATATTTCAAAAGATGCTATAGATAAAATCGCTAAAGAAAATGTTGATTGGACACTTGGTGTGTGTGATTTCCGTAATGATGCTTCGATAGATAAATTGCCATTTTTAAGAGATATTTGTTTTGATTTGATAATGTTTAATCCTCCCTTTACGTGTAAAGGGAGTATAGTTGAACATATTGAATTTCAGGGAGAAAGTTATAAAGTTAGTACTGCTATGATGTTTGTAATGAGGGCTATTAAGTATCTCTCAGCAACAGGTGGTATGTATGCCATTCTTCCTATAAGTTGTGTTTATTCCCAAAAAGACAGAAGGGCATGGCAATGCCTTCAGTCTCGATACAATGCTTGTATATTGGAAGAACCAGATCGCGTTAACTTTGGTAATAGCTGTTCTCCTAATATAGCTTTGGTTTATATTGGTCACCAGAAGAAAGAAATAGTTAAGAAAAGTGTTATAACAGATTTTTCTCATTTTATTGTTAATGATATAGTACGTGGTTGTTTTCGTATGCAAAATATTTCATATAGTAATTCAAATAAGGCATTACGTTTAATACATACAACTAATATTCAAAATGGGAAACTTGTAAAATTACGGCGTGTACTTCCTGAAGGAAAACAAACTGTTAATGGATATGGAGTTGTTATTCCTAGAGTATGTAATCCAAATCCTGGTAAAGTTGCATTATTGGATGGTCTCTATACTTACGTACTCTCTGATTGTATAATTGTTATTTGCACACCAACCATGGAAATTGCAAAACAAATACGTACACATATTCTAAAAAATTGGCCTATATTCATCACCCTATATAAAGGAACTGGGGCTAGGTATACTACCATTGAAAAGATAAAAGGTTTGTTCAATAAGAAATGAATATTATGAAATGTCTTTTTATGAATGGAAGCTTTAAAGTTTGGCAATAATAGTTATTATATTATGATGTTGGAGAAGGAACTCTTGCATTTTTATATAATGTATTTTTATGTTTGTAACAGTAAGTTCAAATTTTATATTAGGCTTTAATTTATGACACTTTTAGTTGGTTGGGTTGGGATTGATAATAAAAAGGTAGATAGTTTTTATATTGCTTCTGATAGTAGATTGACTTGGGATTCTCAGCAAAAATATGATTGTGGAAAGAAGATTTTAGCTCTTAAAAATTCGCCAGATCTAATAGCATATTGTGGTGATGTACTATTCCCTATCATAACTTTACATAAAATTGCAGATAAAGATAGAAATAAGTTGTTATTTTTGGGAACCGAAACTAATGAAGAAAAAGCTACAATAATTTTAAGTGAGATTCAGAATTCATTTAGGAATTATCCATTAAGACAAGTTAATGGGACTATTGATTTTGTACATATCACACGTATTAATAGATATGAGTTTTTAGCATCTAATTTTCATTGGGACAGAAAAAATGGATGGATCTCAAAATTTTATAAATTGCCAAATAAATCTGATAAAGTTTTTATATTAGGAAGTGGAACTAATTCATATTTAGAAGTGTATGAAGAATATATAAGAAAAAGTAATTCTGTCCAAACCTCTAGATTAATATTTCAAAGTTTTTGTCATTGGTTGTCTACTTCTAAATCTAGTATTGTAACGTGTGGAGGTGCTCCTCAATTAGTCGGATTGTTTAATAATAAGACAGGAAAAGATTTTGGTGTTATATTTGAAAAATCTCGTTTTTTTTCTGGGCAGGAATTATTTTATAGAAGGGGACTTAATTTAAATTTTGTATCATGGGTCAATGAAAACTTTGAAATATGTGATGGCTATTCTATGAAAAGAAAATTTGGTGCTCAAGAACAGCCTAACGATATGAAAAAATAAAGAGGGGCCTTGCACCCCCATCTCCTGCAAACAAATGCAGGTGTTCTACTAATTGAACTACAATAGCGGTACAAATATAATATTTTATATCATATTACACAAATTAAGTTCGTTTGAATATTTGATTACTATTTTAAAACTATTTCCATATGGAATATTATTAATTGTTCTATGTTTACTGTTTTTTAATAGATTTATATATTAACTCCATTTCTAGGTTTACGTTTCATCCCACGAAGTATTTGTGCGGATTGTTCCTGATAGGATAGAGGTTGGCTTTGTTTTTTGCCAGCCTCTATCCATTTAAGGAGTTCGTCCTCATAGAAATATAATTTTTTACCACGTTTATAGGTTGGGATGAGACCTGTACGAGCAAGTCTATAGATTGTCGGTTTTGATTTTTGGATAAGTATGCTAGCCTTATCTATGTCAATTAGTTGATGCTGATGATCAAGTTTCTGTGGTTGTAGGGTTTCAACTAATTGGTAAATTTTCTCTACTTGTTCTGTTAAATAGCTTACAGCCTGCGGAAGCTTGTCGAATGTGATAGGTTCTTTTGTCATACTATCTGTTTTTGCTTTTGAGGATTAATACTTGTTGATGCAGTATTTATGAATATAAAGTCTGATTTATTGAATTATATGTGGATTTAATTTAATCAGGCATTCTGTTTCTGAGTGAGACATTTTTTTGATTATCGTGTTGATTTCATTTTCTTTCATGGTATCAGCAAATACTTTTTTAATGAATTCTGCTGTATATGAACGTCGTTTACCTAATGCTTTACCTATGTTCCAACCCAAATGCATAACATCTATAGCTTTCAATTTTGGATCTACTTTTATAGGAATAATATCGATAGCAGTTTTATCCTGAAAGAAATCTGAAATATAAGCACAGAGGCGCTGCAGATTTTCTTGGCTTGTATAGGCAGCCATTGTTTGATGAATGTACGTATGTACTAACTCTAGCTTTTTATCGTTCGTACGTTTCTGTTCTGTAATAGTATTCGAACGGAGTTTTTCATATTCCATAAATGCTTGTTCTGGTGCAATCACAGAATCATTAAGATGTTCATGGATGGACAAAAAATTGCTATGATGACATAAATATATAATTATCTCGTATAATGCAATTTGCATTGATATATATAATCCTGTAGATATTATAAAGACCGATATAAAAATAATATTTGAGCTGAACTGATCAAAGCCTGCATTGATTGCTTCAATGCGTATAGCAAGTGCCATAAGAAGTAATGTTCCAGCTACACTAGAATCTAAAATAAAATATTCAAATTTCTTCAAATACATAAGCCGTATGTTTAACTGTTCGTGAGCAAAGGTAATGTTTATTGATTATGTATTATCAGAAAATGACAAGAGTGACATCAGACTTCAACAAACGTCACTAATTGTCATAAATAGTTTGATTATTATTGGGAAAGTAAGAAGTGTTCAGATGGAATAGGGGCGGATTAATTTATGGGATTGAATATAAGACTTGAATTTATAACTTATCATATAATAAACAAAAGTGGTATCCTTTCTATATTATATGATAAGTTACGTTATAATTCCAATAATTGTTCCGCTAATGGCGCATAATATTTTTGTACTTCTTCAGCTGTTGGAGTATGACCGCCAGGAAAGTGGTATGAATATTTATAATGCATTAAAAATAAAGGCTCATAGTGTGCTAGATGGTCATTCTCACCAAATATTCCCCATATATTTTCTTGGTTAGCTACCTGACAATTATCCCATTGATGCTGTTGAAGTACTGCGAATTCATCAATCAATGTTTGGTTAATGACAAGCTGCTGATTTCCGTTAGCTCGTGGTGATTTGTATTCATGCGGACCAATACGTTCCATCAGGAAGCGTGTCATTTCGAAATGAGGATTTCCGAGTAAAGCAGGGATATTGTTTTTAGATGCTACTATCTGTGCCAAAAACGAGCCATTACTGTTTCCTACCAATATATCAGGTTGTTCTTGGTTGCACAATCTTTGGATAAAGTCGATAGCTTCCTGTGGATGCAGGGGTAAGTCTGGACTCAAGACTGTTGCCTTACCGCTGAAATATTCTTTCAAGGCAAGAGCTGGGATACATGTACCTGATGCAAAGAAACCATGAAGGAAAAGAATTTTCTGTGCCATAATCAACAACCGCTTCCGTCAATATTACATGTTGCTCCTTCATTAATAGGACGTGAACGTAATCCGGCATCTTCTGGATTCAAAGTAACTGTACCGTCTTCCAATACAAAGCAAGGAATTCCAACGGCTCCAACAATTTTGGCTTCATTAAAGGCTGGATGATGATCCCGTAATCTCAAGAATGCTTTCAAATCTCTTACGTGTTGACCAATATCGATG
Source organism: Bacteroides sp. An269 (assembly GCF_002159755.1). NCBI lineage: Bacteria > Pseudomonadati > Bacteroidota > Bacteroidia > Bacteroidales > Bacteroidaceae > Bacteroides > Bacteroides sp. An269. The sequence continues at coordinate 17,192 of NZ_NFJG01000015.1, read as the reverse complement.
ACCTCATATTGGTTATTACCTTTTACTTGTTCTTCTACATACGTACAATCCGGACAAGTTTCCATTCCATATATTTTTATCATAGCTGTAGTTATTCATTTAAAGACTCAATTTTCTTCAAAGATAGCGATTCTGTCAGATAAAGCAAACATAAAAACAGGTCATATCCGATAGATTTATCAGATATAACCTGTTATAGATAAGATAAGAGTTATATTATTTCAACGAAATCTTATTCGCTGTCTCTCGTTTTTTCGAATTGACCAAATCAGCATAAATCTGTGTGGTCGAAACATTTTTGTGAGTAAGCATTTTCGATACTGTATAAATATCTGTGCCTAAAGAGATTTGTATGACGGCGTACGAATGACGGAAACAGTGGAAGGTTATGTGTTTTTTGATTCCGGCTTCCGAAATCCATTGCTTGAGAGGCTGATTCGTCATAGCTCTGGTCAGTCCTTTGAATACGCGGCCTGAACCAGGGATACCACATAGTTCCAATGCTTCGTTACTAATGGGGAGAGTGGCTTCAGTTTCTGTCTTTTCCGTACAAATTCTGATGTAATAACCATTGTCAGGACCGACTTCAATATTATCCCATGTAAGCTGTAAAATATCGCTGATACGAAGACCGGTCATACAGGAGAATAATGAAGCTTGTTTCAGTACAGGAATCTTGCATGGTGTAGCGGCCAGTTTCTTAACTTCTGCTAATGTGAGATACTGCTTTTTGACTTCTTTCCATTCAATCTTGTCTATGAAGTCATTCAGATTTTCACGTAGCATCTTCTCTTGATAAGCTATTTTCAGTAATGCACGGAAAGTCGAAAAATAGCCAGCTGCCGAATTCCTAGAAACATTGATATTAGGATGACGGATCTGTTTACAGTTCAGTAGATACTGCCTAAACTTCTGGCAAAGCTCCACCGTAACATCACCGAAAGTGCAATAGCCGTTTACAAACTTTTCAAAATGCTGGTAAACGCAGTCCCATTTGTGATACTTCAGTTTTGCTTTTTCACGAAAATAGGCAAGGAAGTCAGCTTTCATTTTGTGCTTGTCAAGAAATCCAAATTCTTCATTGACGATTGCCTGTACTCTGATACAACGAATGGCTTCAGCCTTACTCAGCATTTCATTGTTGAAATCACGTTCAATCTCATTTTTAGGACGGGCATAGATATAAATGCCAAGATATTCCCTGCGACTCATTTTCATTGTGTACGGATTGCGAATAGCCGGATAATAGTCCAGGTAGAGAGAAATTCTGCCGTTACTGATAACTCTTTGTCTCAATGTTACGTTAGTACATGTAAGTGCCATAAGATTAATGTTTTTGGTTGATAAATTATTATTATCGGTACAAATTAAACTGGTGTTTTCTTGGTGAATACTCACACCGGAAAATAACTTATACCAGGATTATTCAATGATAGGATCTTCGAACAAATTATCGAGCTCAGGTTTGGATATAAGAGTATACTTTCCCTTCTTAATCTTGGGAATTTGATGATACTTGGTATAATGGTATAGCTGGTCTCTTGTTATTTTGAATTTTTCCATAGCCTCTCGAACTGTATAGTATTTGGGTTCTTCGGCTTGACGTATTCCCTTTGCTATATCAAAGTGCTTTTTTGAATAGTATACAGTAATACCAACCTTCTTTTTCGGAATGGCATTTTTATAAACAAAAGAGTATATAGCATTAAGACTCATTTGAAATTTGTCCTGTACCTCTTGTACACTGTACCACTCTGTTATATTTGCATCTGGAGCCTTTGAGGAAAAATAAGTATCAATATGCTTTTTACTCCAGTAAGTCTTACCACGATTGAACGTTTTGGGAATTTTATTTTTCTTAGCCATCACAAATATCCATGATTCGCTAACATTGAATTTTTCTATAATTTCAGCTGTAGTATAAAATTCTGTGATTGCTTGTTTTTCCTTAGGTGGCAACTTAAAATCTGCAGGATGATTAAACATATTGTTTATGTCATCTTTGCTTAAAAGAAATTTAGTTCCTATACGTGTTGCTTTTAGATCGCCTCGTTTAAGGTAACCATATATTGTTGGTCTTGTTACTCCAAGATAAATTGCAGTTTCTGTAATAGTCAGAAAAGGTTTGTCTTTAATCTTCTCAATAGGTTTTTCTGTAACAATTTTTTCAGTTAAATTATTATTGGCAATTATTGCTGCATCACGCTTACGTTTCTTATATAATGCGTTTCCACACTTATGGGAACAACAATTTGTCGTCGTTTTGTAGGCAATAAATTCTTTACCGCACCAGGCACAAATTCTTTTAATTTCAATTCTACTTTTCATTTTATTTCGCTTTATTTCACCCAATAATCTGTATAATCCCGTAAAATTCTGTAAAATGGTGTAAACTCACTCCACAATCTGTCCAGCGTAAAATGCCGGAATTTTGCTTCGTGGTACAAAAACGGTACAAAAAGATGATGTACAAAGCTTATAAATGACTAATATTGACAGTAGAGCAACAAAAAAGGCGCCCCGTAAAGAGCGCCATATCAATCGATTATGATCAATTTAACTCATTGATAATCAGATAGTTACTTGCCGATGCAAAAATGCTCAAAAATACTTCCAAGCACTTCATCTGTCGTTACATCTCCTACAATATCACTCAGATGAAAGATGCATTCGCGCAAGTCTTGCGAGATGAAATCGCCGGAGAGGTTTGTGGACAATCCTTCTTGCACGCGCCGGATAGCCGCAAGGGCATGGATGAGGGCTTCATAGTGGCGGGCGTTCGTCACGATGACATCTCCGGTCCGGATGTCTGGAAGAGCGGCAAATTCCACCAGCTTTTCTTGCAGGGCGATGATGTTTTGTCCTTTCTTGGCGGATATCTCGATGACTGTTCCTTGTGGAGAGAGGAAGGTGGGAGTGTCCGCTAAGTCACATTTGTTAAGGGCTACGATGACTTGTTTGCCTTCAAGGCGGCCGGCCACTTGCCGGTAGAATGCTTGAAATGCTGATTCTCCTTGTGATTTGTCACATACGAGAATTACGATTTGTGCCCGGCCAATGGCTTGGAAGCTGCGCTCAATGCCTAATGCTTCTATCGTGTCTTGGGTCTGGCGGATGCCGGCAGTATCGATGAAACGGAAAGTGATTCCGTTTAAGCTTATCGTATCTTCAATAATGTCGCGCGTGGTGCCGTGGATGTCACTTACTATGGCGCGTTCTTCTTTTACCAAGGCATTAAGCAATGTAGACTTGCCGGCATTGGTCTCGCCTATGATGGCTACAGGAATGCCATTCTTGATTGCGTTGCCCGCATGAAAAGAGTTAGCCAAATGAGAGATGAGCTGTTCTATCTGTGCGGCAAGAGCCTGCAATTCTGTACGGTCGGCAAATTCCAGTTCCTCATGGTCGGAGAAATCCAGCTCCAGCTCCATAAGCGAAGTGAGGTGAAGGAGCTGGTTGCGCAGCTTTGCCAGTTCTCGGCTGAAACCTCCGCGCATCTGATTCATGGCCAGGCGATGGGTAGCTTCAGACGTAGAGGCGATAAGGTCTGCTACTGCCTCCGCCTGGCTCAAATCCATTTTCCCATTCAGGAAGGCGCGCTGGGTATATTCGCCGGGCATTGCCGTACGGCATCCTTGCCCGATGAGCAAATGCATCACTTGCTGGAGGATATACGCCGAGCCATGGCACGAAATTTCGGTGGCATCTTCGCCCGTATAGGAATGGGGGGCACGGAAGACAGAGACCAGCACTTCGTCGATAATTTCTCCTTTGCTGTTTTTGATATGCCCGAAGGCAAGGGTGTAGGGCTTGCGCTCCGTCAGAGGGACGGTTGAGCCTATGGGGGTGAAAATACGGTCGGTTAATGTCACGGCATCGGGACCGGACACGCGAACGATGCCTATCGCTCCTCCTTGGGCAGTGGCTATGGCACAAATGGTATCTTGTTGGTTCATATGGATGGTTTGCTATGATTATATAAGGTGCCGGCAAGTATCCGGACCGCTTGTTCAAGGTACAGCTTATCGGTTTCATCGAAAGCCGCCGGAAGGTCTGAATCGATGTCGAGCACGCCTTTTACTTCGCCTTGGACAATAAGAGGCACTACGATTTCCGAACGCGAGAGCGAACTGCAGGCAATGTGTCCGGGGAATTGTTCCACGTCGGGCACAACCAATGTCTGCATCCGTTCCCAGGCGGTTCCGCACACGCCCCGTCCTTTCTTGATGCGATAGCACGCCACGCTTCCTTGGAAAGGCCCTAATACGAGTTCATCGTTTTCTACCAAGTAAAATCCTACCCAGAAGAAACCGAAGGCTTCCTTCAGGGCGGCACAGGTATTGGCGAGTACGCTTATTTCATGTGTTTCACCCTCGATAAGGGGGGCAAACTGGCGGAGAAACGTTTTGTAGCGTTCCGCTTTGTCTGTAATGTGGTCTTGTTTGAAATTAGCTTCCATTGTAATTAAGGATAAAAAATCAAATCCGTTCAAGCACGACACGGATAAGGTCGTCTATTTGGTTCTTGTAACCCGTATTGGCTTCTTGCTTTACCCGGTTGGCTATGACCATGCATACCGTTGTGGCTTTGTGCCCAAGCAAAAGGGAGAGGCCGGCTATGGCGGAACTTTCCATTTCGTAGTTGGTAATATGCTGTCCTTTGTACTCAAAACTCTCTATTTTCTCGTTCTGGTGCGGGTCGGCAAGAGGGATGCGCAAGCGTCTGCCTTGAGGGCCGAAAAATCCGCCGCATGCCACGGTGATTCCTCTTACCATATCGTTTCTTGCGATGCGTTCCACTAATTCGTGATTGGCATGCACGGCGTATGGAGTGGGGGAGCAGAGGTTTCCTGTCCATCCCAGGTGGTTTAGCAAGGCGCGTTCCAGGGGAAGGTCGCTTACGGCATTCCGCCCCTCGTAAAAGTTGAGCAGCCCATCGAAGCCGATGGAGATTTCCGAGCAGACGAAAGTACCTGCGGGCGTATAGGGTTGAAGCCCTCCGCACGTGCCGATACGTACCAGTTCCAGTTGGCGCAAGCTGTCTTTCTCTTCACGTGTCCCGAAGTCGATGTTGGCAAGTGCGTCCAGTTCGTTGAGCACGATGTCGATGTTGTCGCATCCGATACCCGTAGAGACCACGGTGATACGCTTGCCTTGGTATGTTCCGGTGATGGTATGAAACTCGCGGCTCTGGATGTCGCACTCTTTCGTGTCGAAGTGCGAAGCGACCAGGTTCACCCGTCCGGCATCGCCCACCAGTATCACCTTGTCGGCAATCTGTTCGGGACGCACATGAAGATGAAACACCGAACCGTCTTCGTTGATGATAAGTTCGGATGGGGGAAAGTAAGTTTTCGTTTGCATAGTAGTCGTGTTTTTTTACCGCAGATTACACAGATTTTTCTTTCGCGTTTTTGCGTTTCTGCGTTCCATTTATCAATTGAAAATCTGTGTAATCTGTGGTGAGAATGTGAGATTCTATTTTCCTATCGGCTCGCCTCCCGCGGGATGCTGGTCGGGCTGGGCGATGCTGTTCCGCATGTCGGTATCCGCCTGTATGTTCTTCATGCGGTAATAGTCCATGATGCCGAGGTTCCCGCTCCGGAAAGCGTCTGCCATGGCCTTGGGCACTTCGGCTTCTGCCTGAATCACGTTGGCACGGGCCTCTTCCGCCTTGGCTTTCATTTCTTGCTCCAGCGCGACCGCCATGGCACGCCGTTCTTCCGCTTTGGCTTGGGCGATGTTCTTGTCGGCGTTTGCCTGGTCCATTTGGAGGGCAGCCCCGATGTTACGGCCTATATCGATGTCGGCTATATCAATAGAGAGGATTTCAAAAGCGGTACCGGCGTCCAGCCCTTTGCGGAGCACGAGCTTCGAGATAGAGTCGGGGTTTTCCAGTACCGACTTATGATTCTCGGACGAGCCGATGCTCGATACGATGCCTTCGCCTACGCGTGCCAAGACGGTATCTTCGCCTGCGCCTCCCACCAGCTGGCGGATGTTGGCGCGCACCGTTACGCGGGCTTTGGCGATGAGCTGGATGCCGTCTTTTGCCACGGCGGTCACAGGAGGCGTGTCAATCACCTTCGGGTTGACCGACATCTGTACCGCCTCGAATACGTCACGTCCGGCAAGGTCGATGCCCGTTGCCATCTGGAAGGAAAGCTCGATGTTGGCTTTCGATGCCGATACCAGCGCGTGCACCACTTTCTCCACGTGTCCGCCTGCCATGTAGTGGGCTTCCAGCTCGTCACGGGTGATGGTGTTCAGCCCCGCCTTGTGGGCTTCTATCATGGCGGGCACGATGACATGGGGAGGCACGTTACGGATGCGCATCAGGAAAAGCTGTACCAATGATACACGTACGCCCGATACTTTGGCGGAAAGCCAAAGGAAGAAGGGAACGTAATGAAAGAATATCGCCAAAATGATGACAATTCCAATCACGGCAATAATCTGCAAGTAGAGGGGAGGGATAATCATAATCATAGATATTAAAAGGTGAATAAAAATCAGTTTCCGGCACGTTTTACATAAACCGTATTGTTACCGATACGGGTCACTTCGATGGAAGTGCCTTCATCGATGAACCCGTCGGCGGATTGTACCTCGATGAGATGCCCGTTGATTTCCGCGTTCCCAATCAGCGTGAGGCGCGTGGCAGACGTCCCGCGGTCGCCCACGCGGATGTCGAGCCCTTTCAATGGCTCGGGGCGGAAGTCAAGCTCTTTCTTCAGCGAAAGCCGGTCTACCGTTTTCGAGCGCATTACCCATACGGTGATGCCGATGATGCCTGCCGCGGTACAGCCTAGGGTGATAAAGCCTGCCTGCATGCCCATGCCGCTAAATGCGTAATAAATGGCATAAAGCAGGCTGCACGCCGACGCGATGCCCGCGATGGTAATGCCCGGCACGAGGAACACTTCGATAAGGAAGAGTATCAGTCCTGCCACGATAAGCGCGATGATGATAAGTATTTCCATAAGTGTCGTTTTTTTAGTTGGCAAGGTGACGGGTTCTCTTGTCACCTTCTTTTCGTTTTCTCCAGTTCCGTATTCCGTATAGCCGTTTCCAGTTCCGCGATTTCATCCTGCAGCTCTTTCACGCGCCGCTCTTTGTCCAGGATGCCGGGGGCAAGCTGGTCTTTCCCCGCCTGGTTGCTTTCATGATATGCGGTGCGCAGGTTTTCGAGCGAGGCCTGAAGCTCATTCAGGTCTTTTTCCTTTTGGAGGTAAGAGCGGAATTGTTCGCGCGCTTCTTCCGAAACGAAGTCGGAAAGCCGGTGATAGACTGCATTGTCATCCACTACAAAGCGAAAGTCACCACTCTTCTTTTTCGTATCTTCGGCATACGTCACTTGTGCCAGGCGTTGTCTGGCATTCCGCACCACATTATCGCTAGTCTGCGTTCTCTTTATTTCCTTCAGGCTGGCAAGGGCAATGATGTCCTCAGGGGCGGAGGTCTCAAAGTCGTACACTTCTTTCGATTCGTTAGGGACGAACACGTAGACGCATACCTTACCTTCGGGCTGGTAGCGGTCGGAAGCAAACCAGCCGAGGCGGTTCACTTCGTCGATGGCATACATATAGTCATTCGCCGGCGAGTTGAACGGCATGCCGATGTTATCGGGGCGCAGGTACGTGTTGTCGTCCGAGTCGTAGCGTGTGATGAAAATGTCGTAGCCACCCAGGCTTTCTTCGTCCTCTGCTGCATAATAAAGGGTGATGCCGTCCGAATCGAGGAACGGGAAATTCTGACTGTATCCGCTTTTGTTTATCCCTTGCAAGGGCTGAGGGGCACTCCAGCGGTCAATAAGTTTCATGCGTGAATAGAGGTGGAATTTTCCTTCCTCGTCGGTTTGCGGAAAGAGGGTCTTGTCTCCCCATTCATTGGTATAGATGGCACCCTCTCCGTTATCGGTCATTTCAATGTTTCCCGAAGCTTTGCTCAGTTTATAGGCAGAAAGAAACGAGGTTTTATCCACAACAAAACTATCTATTACGGTCACCCGTCCCGTACCACGTAGCATACGCGCCGCTAACCGGCATTTCGAGAGTATCCGTTCAGCTTCTTCTGTATCTTGTTTTTTCTTTTCCAGCCACATGATGTGCTCTTCCAGGTTCTCTACCGCGTCATCAAAGCGATATTGGGTATAGTAGAGTTTGCCTAAATAGAGGTAGGCGTTAATCACTTTCCGGGCTGCACTTTTCTCAAGATAGGGTTGTGATTCCGCCAATTCTCCGGTTTCGAAGCAACATGCCCCGTACCAAAAATTGTAATTGGCATTCGAAGGGGCACGTTTCACCAGTTTCTCGAATACAGGCTTGGCTTCGGCAAACTTGCCTTCGTTAAACCATTCTTTTGCCTGGTTCAAAGTTTGGGCGTGCACCGTCCCTCCGCACGTCAGGGCAAGGAGCAGGGCGGCAAGCATATGTTTTTTTCTGTTCATGTGTATTCTTCGTGTTGTTTTCTCAAAAGTACAAACTTTCTTTGAAATTCGAAGCATATTTTCCATTTCTTTTTTTAGAGTCGCTAAATTGATGTACTTTTGTGCCCGGATTTGAACACAGAGGCGCAGAGGCACGGAGATTTTATTTGCGGTTTTACCATAAAATAATTTGAATATCCGCAAACATCCCATGTAGGGGCGTATCGCATACGCCCTGAAGACACCCACGTGGATTAGTTGACGTATTCGGGCGTATGCGATACGCCCCTACATGGCAATTGGGTGAAATGCGGATATTCAAAAATAAAATATCCCTCTGTGTCTCCGTGCCTCTGTGTTCACAAAGAATGAAAAAAACATGGGAAAAGAAGAAAAACTGATACATACCATCAACCGGAGGTTTAATAAAGGAGTAGTGGAATATGGGTTGATAGATGAAGGCGATAAGATACTGGTGGGACTTTCGGGTGGAAAAGATTCGCTTGCTCTGCTGGAATTGCTAGCCAAGCGGTCTCGCATCTATAAACCTCGCTTTTCAGTAATCGCGGCGCATGTAGTGATGTCTAATATTGCCTATGAGTCGGATACGGACTACCTCCGTACATTCTCCGAAGGATTGGGTGTGCCTTTCGTGAGCTATGAAACTTCGTTCGACCCCTCGACCGATACTCGCAAGTCACCTTGTTTCCTTTGTTCGTGGAACAGGCGGAAAGCTTTGTTTACAATAGCAAAAGAACAGGGGTGTAATAAAATTGCCCTAGGACATCATCAGGACGATATTCTGGAAACTCTTTTAATGAATATGACATTTCAGGGAGCTTTCAGTACAATGCCTCCGCGGCTGGTGATGCGCAAGTTTGACATGACGATTATTCGTCCGTTGTGTCTGGTACACGAAGCAGAGTTGTCGGAGTTGGCACGCATCCGTGAATATCATAAGCAGTTGAAGAATTGTCCTTATGAGAAAGATTCACACCGTACCAATATGAAGGAAGTGTTGCGTACACTGGAGCGTATGAACCCCGAAGCCCGTTATAGTCTTTGGAACAGCATGACGAATGTTCAAGCGGATTTGCTTCCGGTTTATGCCGAACGCAGAGGCGCAAAGACGCGGAGTAATAATTGAAATCTGAACACAGAGGCACGGAGACACAGAGATATTTTTATTGAATCCGCAAACAGCCACTGTAGGGGCGTATCGCATACGCCCGAAAGCGTTCACGTGGATAAGTTGATGCATCCGGGCGTATGCAATACGCCCCTACGGCAATCAGGCAAATGCGGATATTAATTATTAATTGTTAATTATTAATTGTTCAAAATGTTTACACAAGGAATTTATTCGATTGTATTGTTGGTTTTTTCGAACATCTTCATGACATTTGCCTGGTATGGGCATCTGAAGATGCGCGAAGAGTTCAGTTGGTTTGCTTCTTTACCGCTGATAGGTGTTATAGCTTTTAGTTGGGCAATCGCTTTTTTCGAATACTGCCTGCAGGTACCTGCCAATCGCTTAGGATTTCGCGATAGTGGCGGACCGTTCGACATTATGCAGCTTAAAGTGATACAGGAAGTAATAACGCTTTCCGTATTCACCGTGTTTTCGATGATAGCTTTTAAGATGGAGTTGAAATGGAACCATTTTGCTGCTTTTGTCTGTCTGATCCTTGCAGTATACTTTGTGTTCAAGAAGTAGAGAGTATTTGTATGTATCCGGCGCCATCTGTCTATGCATTCTGAGGCACACAGATGGCGTCGGGAATATGTGTAAGGTCCTTCCAGACAAAAAAGCAATTATTTATTAGTTTTCGATGTTTTGGTAAAGGAATCGCTTGATACTCTTTTTTGCCGTTTTCTCGAACTCTTCGGGATAGAGGCGGATGCGGGTTATCTGGCAATAGGCGGGGAGTTGCTTGTTCAGTTCGCTGCGGTTCACTTCCATCAGCTGTTCCAGTTGGATGGCGCTTAGCCCATGTGCGAAAGTATCTTCGTGGTCGGGATAGACCAGCGCAATAAGCTTATCGCCCGAGAGAAGCACCAGCGATTCACCCACATAAGGCATGTTGTTGAGTCGTGCTTCGATTTCTTCAGGGTAGATGTTTTGTCCTGAAGCGGTAAGCAGCATGTTTTTACATCTTCCTTTGATAAAGATATTTCCTTCGGCATCCTTTATTGCCATGTCACCTGTGTGCAACCAGCCTTCGGCATCGATGGTTTGTGCGGTGGCTTCAGGATTTTTGAAATACCCGGACATTACATTGCGTCCCCGACATACCAGTTCTCCGGGAATGTGTCCGGGGTCGGGTGAGAGCACTTTCGTTTCCATATTGCTGACAGTCCTGCCACACGAAGTGTATTCGATTTCGTCCCACCGGCTATGACAGATAAGCGGTGCCGCTTCGGTCATACCATAGGCGATGGTATAGGGGAAGTTTATTTTGCGCAGGAAAGCTTCTACTTCGGCATTGAAAGGAGCTCCTCCTACAACGATTTCGATGAAGTTGTTGCCAAATACCTCCATTGCCTGATTGCGTATCTGTTCTTTTATCTTGTCACTGATGATGGGAAGTTTCAAAAGCAACTTGCCCAGTTTGTTGTCTACTTTGGGCAGGATGTTCTTTTTAAATATTTTCTCTACGATAAGGGGTACACAGGCGATGACACGCGGACGTATTTCTGCAAACGACTCGGCTATGATTTTAGGTGAGGGCATACGGGTAAGAAACCACAGGTGCACACCGACAGTTACTCCATACAAGAAATCGAAGGTAAGTCCGAAGATGTGTCCTAAAGGGAGCATGGATACAACGTTGTCACCGGCTTGCAGCCCCACTTTGCGATGGATGTGCTGAATATTCGACAAAAAACACCGGTATGGAAGCATCACACCTTTCGAGTATCCGGTAGTACCCGAAGTATAGTTGATGACAGCCAGTTCTTCCGGATCTTCACGCCGGTAAGACACGTGCTCGGCACGGAATCGGCATGGATAGCGCTTGCCGAACTCTTCGTTCAGATGCTCGCGTGCGTAGGTCAATTGTTTTGAGCGCGATACCACCAGGTCAAAGTTCTTCAATTCGATGATGCCTTCCAGCCTGGGCATAGCAGCCTCATTGAAATTTTCCCACACCTGGTCGCCTACGAACATCATCCGGGCATCGGAATGGTTGACAATATTGTGTACGTTGTCTGCCTTGAATTCGTGTAGGATAGGTACTGCCACAGCACCGTAAGTAATGATACTCAGGAATACAGCAGTCCAATTGGCACTGTTTCGTCCACATAGGGCAATCTTGTCGCAGGGTTTAATGCCGGCAAACTCGAAAAGGATGTGCATCTTTTCTATTTTCCGTGCCACGTCCCGGTATTGCAAGGTAGCACCTTTGTAGTCGGTCATTGCATCGCGGTCCCAGTTCCGGCGGATGCTTTCTTCTATTAATTGTATCAAGCTTTCTTTGTTCTCCATTTTTCTTAAAAAATTGCACAGAAGTTGGTGAATTGTGCGCAAAAGTAATAAAAAATTAGGCTTATAAGTGTATGTGTTGCGAACTTTTTCCAAATAAATGCCTCATTCCACATTGTTTTGGTTTATATTTGGATGTCAAGCATGCCTTTTGATGAACATAAGTGAGTGCCCCGTTTCACATAAGTAACCCGGGCGTTTCACATAAGTGAGTCAGTCGTATCACTTATGTTCGTTTGAGGAGGATTTTTGGTCAATTGGAGATTGGTTATTTTTCAACAGTCTATTGATTGGTTAAAAATGGCTTTAAAAAAAATGTCCTAAAATTAGGATATGTAGAATGAATCTTTTATTTTTGGGGTACAAAATGTATTATGCATATTACTAACTTTAATAATATTTATAACATCATGGAAAACGAAGCATTAATCAAACTTTGTACAGAAAAGGCTCAGAGCTGGTTGACTCCTGCTTATGATGCAGAAACACAGGCCGAAGTAAAACGGATTCTTGAAGACACAGACAAAACCGGACTTATCGATGCGTTCTATAAAGATTTAGAATTCGGTACGGGTGGTCTGCGCGGCATCATGGGTGCGGGTTCAAATCGTATGAACATCTATACAGTAGGTGCTGCTACACAAGGTATGGCCAATTACCTGAACAAATGCTTTGCCGGGAAAAAAGACATTGCAGTAGTAGTGGGGCACGATTGCCGCAACAATAGCCGTAAGTTTGCCGAAATTTCAGCTGATATCTTCTCGGCAAACGGCATTAAGGTATATCTTTTTGATGATATGCGTCCTACGCCGGAAGTATCGTTTGCTATCCGTCATTTGGGTTGTCAGAGCGGTATCAATATTACGGCTTCGCACAATCCGAAAGAATATAATGGCTACAAGGCATATTGGGAAGACGGTGCACAAGTGCTTGCTCCACACGATACAGGCATTATCGATGAAGTAAACAAGGTAAAGGTAACCGATATCAAGTTCCAGGGCAACAAAGAACTGATTCAAATTATTGGCAAAGACATCGATGATATTTATTTGGAAAAGGTGCATGGCATATCTATCGATCCTGAAGTAATCAAGCGTCAGAAAGACCTGAAGATTGTTTATACGCCGTTGCACGGAACCGGTATGATGCTGATTCCACAATCATTAAAGCTGTGGGGCTTCGAAAACGTGCATTGTGTTCCTGAACAGATGGTGAAGAGCGGCGATTTCCCGACAGTCGTATCTCCGAATCCGGAAAATGCAGAAGCTTTGACTATGGCCATTAACCTTGCCAAGAGCATTGATGCCGATATCGTGATGGCTTCCGATCCGGACGCAGACCGTGTAGGCATGGCTTGCAAGGACGATAAAGGTGAATGGGTATTGATTAACGGTAACCAGACCTGCCTGATATTCTTGTATTACATCATCAAGAACCGTATCGCAATGGGCAAAATGAAAGGCAACGAGTTTATCGTGAAGACCATTGTGACTACCGAAGTTATCCGTAAAGTGGCAGAAAAGAATAACATCAAGATGATAGATTGCTATACCGGTTTCAAATGGATTGCCCGTGAAATTCGTTTGCGTGAAGGCAAAGAGCAATACATCGGTGGCGGTGAAGAAAGTTACGGTTTCCTTGCTGAAGATTTCGTACGCGATAAAGACGCGGTATCTGCCTGCTCGTTACTGGCTGAAATCTGTGCTTGGGCAAAAGACCAGGGAAAGACTTTGTACGACATCCTGATGGAAGTTTATCTGGAATATGGATTCTCGAAAGAAGTAACCGTAAATGTAGTGAAACCGGGTAAGAGCGGTGCCGATGAAATCAAGGCGATGATGGACAACTTCCGTGCTTGTCCGCCGAAAGAATTGGGTGGATCAGAAGTGACCTTGACTAAAGACTACAAGACGCTGAAGGCTACCGATAACAAGGGCAATGTGACCGATATTGAAATGCCTGAGACCTCAAATGTGCTTCAGTTCTTCACGGCAGATGGTACGAAGGTATCTGTTCGTCCGTCGGGCACTGAACCGAAAATTAAGTTCTACGTGGAGGTGAAGGGCGAAATGGGCTGTCCGAAGTGTTATGCCCGCGAAACAGCCGCTGCTCTTGAAAAAGTAGAAGCTGTGAAGAAATCGTTGAATATCTGATCAGTAGCTTAGATTCTTACCAACTAATTCACATTTAAAGTGTGAATTAGTTGGTTTTTTTTGTCTTCAGATATTTACTTGAAAATTCAAAACACTTTCTGAAACAGGCTCAGGCATTGCGGGAAAGGAAATGTTCCCTTTCCAATTCCAGTAATTTTTCTTTTCGCCAAAGTCCGCCTGCGTAACCAGTCAAATTTCCGTTGCTTCCTATAACCCGATGGCAGGGAATAAGAATGCTGATGGGATTATGTCCGATAGCTCCACCTACAGCTTGTTCCGAAAAATGCTCGACACCTTTTTGGCGGGCGAGTTTTTGTGCGATGTCTTTGTAAGTGACGGTTTGTCCGTAAGGAATTTCTTTTAGTATATTCCACACAGCTTGCCGGAAAGGGGAACCTTGCGGTTGAAGGGCAGGCGGTACACCCGGAAGTTCTCTGTTGAAATATCGTTCCAGCCATTCAAGAGTCTCAACAAACACAGGAAGCTCCTTTTCAACGTAGGTAGCTGTCAGTGCAGGGTCAAAATATTTTTGTCCGTCGAACCATAATCCGGTCAGCGCTTCACCGTTGCTGGCAAGGGTTATGTCACCCAGTGGAGACAGGCATTTATATAGATATCCATTCATGCGAAATCGTTTTTTTATTGTAACAAAGATACGTTTTTCTTCCCAACCATCCAATGAAAGCTATGACTGTTTTTTAGTGAATCATAAGATGCCATGCTTGCGGATGTACTCCATAAATTTTTCTTTGTAATTCTCGCCTACGGGAATCAGTGCTTTGGGTGAAAAGCAGATTCGGAATCTGGAAATTTCTTTGATTTTCTGCATATTGACGATATATGAGCGATGTACTCGCATGAAATGAGCGAGTAAACGAGCCTCCAGCCGTTGCAGGCTATAGAGGGTAGTAACGGGTTTCTCGCGTTCGTCGGTATAGATTCGAATGTATTCGCTCATGCTTTCAATGTAGTTGATGCTGTCTATGTTGATGCGTACAACCTTGTAATCGCTCTTTACAAAAAGAGTTTCGGCGTTCTCTGTTTCTGCAGTTGCAGGAATGGTTTGTGAAAGGCTTTGCATCTCCGGAATCAGTACATAGTTATTTATTAAGAAGAGGAAAAAAAGGGACTGGTAATAATCCACATATCAATGGCAGGACGGGTAATCTCGGTTTTTCCATTAGTCTGATATGCCATCAACAAGGCATTGATGATAGGAGTAGCAAAAATCAGTATGGCAATTGTTGCGTAAATTGTATGCTCGAAAAATTGTTGTTTTTGTAAAGTAGTCATAGTCTTGTCGTCTTTTTAATATTGCATGAAACAAAGATAAAAGAAAAGATATGTTGCAGCAAAAATAATCGGCGAATTGGACGATTTCACAGACTGTTCAGCCAATTTTGCAAGCTATCGGGGTTTATAGACATTTTAGCGTATAGAACGATGTTTTTATTGAGAGAATCCTTTGGTTAGCTGATAGTTTTTTGCCGAGTGTTTGAAGTAATCTAATTTCGTAGTGGTGAAATTCTTCCAATGTGTCCGGCTGTGTATTGGATGCTTGGCAGAAACCGCGTATAGCCTGCTTGTTGAGATTCGGGGCTATAGGCAAGTATTGCAATCTTTTTTGACGTTTTATTTAACCTTTAATTTATCATGAAAACAGATGTGGATAAAAACAGATGTTTCAGGAATTTGCTGTATCGGGTTCCTTTTGGAAAGCTAGGTTTATTGCTGGCGTTTTTGATAGTGGCTTCCCATCTATGGGGACAGGGCATAACGGTCAAAGGCCGTGTGACTGATGCTGATGATGCTCCGGTTATCGGTGCTTCGGTTTTAGTAGAAGGTACAGAGTCTGGGATGATTACAGATCTTGACGGAAATTATGTAATCAATAATGTACCTTCGGACGCAGTACTTGTTTTTTCTTATGTCGGTATGGTAACGCAAAAAGTCGCTGTATCCGGACGGCACGTTGTTAATGTAAAACTGGAAGACGATAATGTGCTGTTGGATGAAACGGTTGTTATCGGTGGCAGAGCGAATCTATCTTCGAAATACAAAATGAAGCTTCAACTTACGGATGGGAAAATTATTACGACTATACCAACAATGAGTATACTGTTCCTTCGCAAAGCATGTGGCGGTGGAAGTTTTATTCGGCAGGGCCACTCGGGTGGAGCGATTACAATTCGGAAGTGTGGCTGCTTTATGCTTTCAAGAATGAGAAGGCTAAGTATCCGATTAATGACAGCGAATGGGACGAACGTATACCGGCATCACTTTTTTATGCAGATATTTTCACTGACTTTCCCGAACATGTGCAGTGGCAAACATGGACAGCTACCGAAGGAACCAGTACCAGCGGAGGGACTGTCACTACCGACGAGCCGGGTTTTAGTTATGCCGACTGGGTAGAAGACCGTGTTTACATCAATAAATACACAGCTCAATATGAAGATTATCAGGAAGTGAATAGCGACAATAGTGAAGGCACTAATAACCGTATTTTCCGTCTTGGGGAAATCATGCTGGATTATGCAGAATGTCTTGCGCAGACTGGTGACATAACGGAAGCCGTTAATGTATTGAATGAAGTGCGTAACCGTGCCGGATTGTGTAATTTGGGCGAACGTCAAGATTATAAGGTAGAATCTGTCTATACCAACCCCGATACAGACAATTCGACGGTTGATTTCAATGACGATTATGGATATGCTGCGTTCGAAAACAGCCAGATAGGGACACTCGAAGACTTCATGGCTGTTCTCGATATCGAAGACATGAAAGAAACCGCTTTCGAATGTGAACGGGTGATTGACTTACGCCGTTGGGGAATCTCACGTGATGATTCTTTCTTGCAAAGGGTGAAGAAGCGTTCATATAAATATTATACCAATTTCAACAGTGTCCGTGCATGGGTTCCCATGCCGACAGATGATGTGAACAATAATCCTAATCTGGAGCAGTTGCCAGGCTGGTAACAAACATCAAAAAGATTCCAAAACATGAATGTACAAAGTAAGAAGCTGTTTTGAATTTCTCCAAAAAGTTTTTCTTGGCTTGATGTATCCGTTTTCGTGTGTGCTTTGGGCGATTTTTTGGCCCTTTTCGCTCCTGTTCTTCGTCAG
>NZ_NFJG01000149.1:0-8331 GCF_002159755.1 Bacteroides sp. An269 | reverse complement strand
TCCTGTTCTTCGTCAGATAGCCCGCTATCTTCCTCATCACAGAAGCGAAAATGCCTCAAAAACTCATCCCAAATCATCGCACGATAAATTCAAAACAGCTTCTAAATTATACAGATTGTTTTCTACAAGCACTACTACTTTGTGTTTTCCTCCAAAGGCTGCTTGGGGGTATTCCAAAAACGTATGTTCCGGGAACGGTGTTTTGCAGAAATCAGATACGTCTGCAAATGCATTTGTAATATTTATTCGTTGTTGGAAGGAGTCATTTCGCCTTCTACGTAAAGGCGTACTACTTCTTGTTTAGCATTGGTTCGCAGGGTGATTGATTTGCGGAAGTGTCCGGGGAATTTGCCTGCTCCGTTATAAGTAATGATGATTTCTCCACTTTCACCAGGTTTGATGGGTTCTTTAGGATATTGTGGGACGGTGCATCCACACGATGCGATGGCTTGATGGATGACTAACGGACCGTTGCCTGTATTGGTGAATTTGAATTTACAGGTTACCTTCGGGCTATTTTCAGGAAAAGAACCGAAATTGTGTGTCGTTTCATCGAATTTAATATCGGCAGTACCTGCTGCAATGGCAACTATTACCATCGCTACAAAACATAAGGTGGTAAGAATCTTTTTCATGGAATTTGCTTTATTTAAAAACGTTACAAAGTTAGGTTTTTTTCTGTTATCTGGATGTGTGTTAAGCGTTATAAAAATGAAAAATGCATATCTCACTAAATTTGGGTCTCACTAAATTTGTGGGATTGGCAATTGAAAATGAATGCGGGACGGGAAACACAGAACCTGTTTAATGTCCTGTGTTTCCCGTTCCATGATGTTATCCGCGGCTGATTTGTTTTACCCCTTTTACCGTTTTTATTTTCTTGATGAGTGCCTCCAGTTTATTGGTGTCGTCTACCATTATTGTAAGCATTCCTGAGAACAATCCATCGTTCGAATCGATGCTGATGGAACGCAGCAGGATATTGTCTTCTTTGTTAATGATAGAAGTGATGTTGGTCACGATACCTATGTCGTCGTGCCCTACGATGCGCAGTGTGATAGGGTATTGTTTCCCTTGACTTTTTCCTGCCCATCGTGCACGTACGATGCGGTAAGGGAACCGTGCTTTCAGTTCAGGAGCGTTCGGGCAGTCGCACCGGTGTATTTTGATGCCTCCCGAGATGGTAACGAAACCGAATACCTCATCACCGTAGATTGGGTTGCAGCAGCGTGCCAGCTTGAAATCGATGCCTTTCAAGTGCTGGTCGATGACCAGAACATCATCTTTGTACACGTTCTTTTCGTCTGTAGCTTGCTGTATGTTGAAATTTTCGGCACTCCGGTAAATCACTTCTTCGCGTTGATCGGTTTCTTTCCGTTGCATTTCCAGATAGTGATCTATCAATGTGTTGATATCTGTCGTTTCGTTGGCTATGCTTTGATAGAAATCGGTCACGGTTTTGAACCCAGATTTCTTGATGAGGCGCATCAGGATGGCTTCATCGTATTCTATTTTCCGGTTTTTGAATTTACGCTCCAAGGTTTCTCGTGCAAATTCGGTTTGTCGTGCCACCAGTTCCTTCAAGGCTTGGCGTATTTTGTTTCGGGCTTTCGAAGTCGTGACAAAATTCAGCCAGTCGCGTTTGGGTGTCTGTGTGGTAGAAGTCATGATTTCTACCTGGTCACCGCTGTTCAGGCTTTGTTTCAGTTGTACATTCCTGCCGTTTACTTTTGCTCCTACACAATGGCATCCCAAGTTAGAGTGAATGGCAAAAGCAAAATCCAGCACAGTGGCTCCTTGCGGGAGTTTGTACAAATCTCCTTTAGGACTAAACACGAATACTTCATCCTTGTACAGGTCCAGTTTGAACTGGTCGATGGTTTCGGCATCGTTGTCAGCATTTTCCAGTGTTTCCCGGATGGAGTTCAACCATTCGTCCAGTCCGCTTTCACCTTTGATGCCTTTATATCGCCAATGGGCAGCAAGTCCTTTTTCGGCTATTTCATCCATACGTTCGGTGCGTATCTGTACTTCCACCCATTTGCCTTCGGGTCCCATTACTGTAATGTGGAGTGACTCATATCCATTGCTTTTGGGCACGGAAAGCCAGTCGCGCAGACGTTTGGGGTTGGGAAGGTACATATCAGTTACGATTGAGTATACCTGCCAGCACTCTTGTTTTTCTTTATCCAAAGGTGAGTCGAGGATAATCCGGATGGCAAACAGGTCGTACACACCTTCGAATGGACAGCCTTGTTTCTTCATCTTCTGATAGATGGAGTGAATGGTTTTTGTACGTCCTTTGATGTGGAATTTCAGCCCGCTCTCTTCCAGTTTTTTACGTACCGGTTCGATAAATTGCTGAATATAACGGTCGCGTGCAGCCTTGGTTGCATTCAACTTTTCCTTGATATGATAATATATGTCGTGCTGCGTGTACTTTAATGAGAGGTCTTCCAATTCTGATTTCAGTTTGTACAAGCCAAGCTTATGTGCCAATGGTGCATACAGATGGGCAGCTTCGTTGGACACGGCAAGCCGTGCCTCTTCGTTGGGACTTTCTTTGATTTGTCGCATTAAGTTTACACGGTCGGCGATCATGATGAGAATGACGCGCATGTCTTCGGCAAACGAAAGCAACAGATTCCGGAAGTTTTCCGATTCGATAGTTGGACTTTTTTCGTAAAGTTCATTTATTTTTACCAGACCTCGTATGATTCCTGCTACGTCTTCTCCGTAATTCTTTTGTACGGATTCAAGTGTGCATAAGTGGTATTTTACAGATTCATGCAGCATGATGCCTAGAATGGAGGCACGCCGCATACCGATTTCTTCTGCAACAATGATGGCTGTCTGCATATCTTTGATAATCGGGTTCATATTGAATGCGTTGCGGGGAATGCTTCCTGCCGACATGCTTTGGATCAGTTGCTTTTTCACGTTGCGGCAGTCATCTTTCTGTAAAGTGTCGCCAGACAATCGTAAAAGTCGTCTGTAAAGTGGCACAAGCTGTTTGTGCTCTTGTGGGGTAAAG
Source organism: Bacteroides sp. An269 (assembly GCF_002159755.1). NCBI lineage: Bacteria > Pseudomonadati > Bacteroidota > Bacteroidia > Bacteroidales > Bacteroidaceae > Bacteroides > Bacteroides sp. An269. Next base: position 5,297 of record NZ_NFJG01000149.1, on the reverse strand, counting down.
AATGCTTGCTCTTCCATAATTTTATTAACATTAAGGAGGGAGAATGAAAGATGAAGTGTGTCATTGCGTAACAGTTTCTTCATTCTTTATTCTTAAATCTTCATTATTTCTTCGTAAAGTTACTTTTTTTCTTTATTATCTGTGCATAGTTGATGGTTTTTTTATATTTTTGGGGTGTGAATGCTTTATGGCAACTTATTCATTACTTAAATTTATCATATATGTTAACACACGAAGACAAAGAATTGTTGGCGAAGAAAGGCATTTCTGAGCAACAGATTGAAGAGCAGTTGGCTTGTTTCGAACATGGGTTTCCTTTTTTGCGTCTTGCAGCCGCTGCTTCAGTAGAAAATAATGGTATCATGGTAGCCGATGAGGCCATGCAGAAAAAATATCTGGCTGCATGGGATGCTTATAAGGATGGTGACCGCAAAATTGTGAAATTTGTTCCTGCATCGGGTGCGGCAAGCCGGATGTTCAAGAATATGTTTGAGTTTTTAGGAGCCGATTATGATGTGCCTACTACTGACTTCGAAAAGAAGTTTTTCGATCATATCCATAATTTTGCTTTCTACAATGATTTGAATGCAGCGTGTCTGGATAACACGGGAAAAGATATCAACGCATTGCTGGAAGAAAGAAATTACAAGGTTATTGTTTCGAATTTGCTTGAAGCTGCCGGACTGAATTATGGTTCACTTCCAAAGGGCTTGTTGAAGTTCCATCGATATGCTGACGGGGTACGTACGCCATTGGAAGAACATCTGGTAGAAGGTGCTTTGTATGCTGCCGGAAAAACCGGTAAGGTAAACGTACACTTCACTGTTTCTACCGAACATCGTGCATTGTTTGCCAAACTGGTGGATGCCAAAATCGGTGAATATGCGAAAAAGTATGAAGTGGAATATAATATTTCGTTCTCCGAACAGAAACCCAGTACAGATACTATCGCAGCAGACATGGACAACAAACCGTTCCGCGATGATAAAGGGAAGTTGGTATTCCGTCCGGGTGGTCATGGAGCATTGATTGAAAACCTGAATGATTTGGATGCCGATATTGTGTTTATCAAGAACATTGATAACGTGGTTCCGGACCGGTTGAAAGAAGATACTGTGACCTACAAAAAATTGTTGGCAGGTGTGCTGGTGACGCTTCAAAAACAAGCATTCGATTATTTGGAATTGCTGGATAGTGGTCATTATAGCCATGAACAACTTGAAAGTATTATTCGTTTCGTCCAGCAGCAGTTGCGTTGTCGCAAGGAAGACATCAAGGATATGGAAGATGCCGACCTGGTAATTTATCTGCGTAAGAAGCTTAATCGTCCGATGCGCGTGTGCGGTATGGTAAAGAATGTAGGTGAACCGGGTGGAGGACCGTTCCTGGCTTATAATCCGGATGGTACTGTTTCGTTGCAGATTCTGGAAAGTTCGCAGATTGATATGAAAGATCCGGAAAAGAAGGCGATGTTCGAAAAGGGAACACATTTCAATCCGGTGGATTTGGTATGTGCTGTGCGTGATTACAAAGGCAATAAGTTCAATTTGTTGGAACACGTCGATAAGGCTACTGGTTTTATCTCATACAAGTCGAAGAATGGTAAAGACTTGAAAGCGCTGGAGCTTCCGGGACTTTGGAACGGTTCGATGAGTGACTGGAGTACGGTATTTGTAGAAGTTCCGCTCAGTACCTTCAATCCGGTAAAGACTGTGAACGACCTGTTGCGTGAACAGCATCAGTGAAATCCTGCAGTTAAGGTTTACAGGCAAGACGAAAGCGATGTTGTTGCGTGGACCTTTTTGTAATTTGTAAGAAATAAGAGGCATCAGGACACGTATGTATCTTGATGCCTCTTTGACTGTTTATGGAAACTTTGTAGGGGAAATGACGTCCATATCATGTCATGTGGCTTGTTTGCAGGAGTGTCTGTCATTTCCCTTGATTTTGCTGTTAACGGATGAGCTTTTCGGCAGGCAATGGGGCTTTTATTGGCAATTTTTCCGGACTAATCCGATGATGAGGTTTCGGATTTGGGCGAAAACAGAAGACTTTCTCTACCTGACGCATTGTCAAGATTTCTTTGAATTTCTTGTAATAAGTCTCTTGAATCTCAAGACATTTCTTTCTGCATTCAAAACGTGATAGCATAAATTTGTCCAGTTCATCATCGTTCAATTCTTTTTCACGAGCTCCTTTGGGGGCAGGCATGTCTTGTCGGCATTCTGCCAAGGCTGTAAGGTATTCTTTGTATAAGGGAAGGAATTTGGCTGAAGTCTCATCGTCCAGTAGCAGTTGTTTATCCATTTTTTCCACCTGACGCTCAATGCGTTGTTCGGGAGTCAGTCGTTTCCCGCGTTGGGACTTTTCCTGAGCAAATAGAGAAGAACTGAAAAGTAGGGCACTTGTCAAAAAAATGTAGCAAAAATTAGTTGTTCTCATCTTGTCTGGGTTTTAAGTTATACATAACAACACGTATCAAGCATGAAGCCTCCCGGTACCGATTGAAAGCCGTACGCTTTTCGTGTCTTTATTTATCAGACAAGCTGTACAGGCAAAAGTTTACTGTCTGTTCAGTCATTTAAGCTTAAATTGTGTCATCGAGCTTTAAAATTCAGCTTCCTTGCAGAAGGTTATCAGTTGACCGGTTGCCGGATGCTCGAATGACAGTTCACTGGCATGCAGGTATAGGCGGTCGGCTTTTTTCCCATATAGCTCATCGCCTATGATGGGGCAATTCAGTCCGTCCGGATGAGCCGCATGGACGCGCAGTTGGTGAGTGCGTCCGGTGAGGGGATAGAATGCAATGCGGGTTTTTCCGTCTTTCCGTCCGAGCACTTTATAACGGGTAACGGCTGGTTTCCCGTATTCGGAATGCACCATCTGATAAGGACGATTGTCATAGTCGGGGCAAATAGGAAGGTTGATGATACCTTCATCTGTGGTTACGATGCCGTTCAGCCATGCTGTGTATCGTTTTTGTATCCGTCGGGAAGCGAACATTTTTTGTAGTGCATAATGGATTTCTTTGGTTTTGGCAACCAGCAACAATCCGGATGTAGCCATATCAAGGCGATGGACAATAAGTGGGCCTGTTGCGGTAGGATAAAGTGTATGCAGACGGGTATAGACCGAATCTGTGGTCAGTTTGCCAGGTGTGGAAAGCATGCCTTCAGGCTTATTTACTACGATTAGCCATTCGTCTTCGTATACAATTTCCAGTTCTTTTTTCTTTGTCTCTCTTCCTGCCAAGGGATTGGGTTCTACCTGTAATCCGATAAGCATGTGTTTCAGTATGGGTTCACATTTATTCTTGCACGAGGGATAGAAATGTCCTTCGTGTCGGATTTCTTCTTTGGGAGATTCGCCGATCCAAAATTCTCCCATGGCTAAAGGGTGAAAGTTATGTTGGTAGGCGTATTGCAGAAGTTTGGGTAAGGCACATTCGCCCGCTCCGGCAGGGGGAGTGCCTTGCGGGGTTTCGTGAAAGATTTGGCAAAGGTCTTTTTCTTCTCCTTGGGCATTGAGCATGCGGAATTGTTCGAACAGCTTTTGCTGGAGTGCCGCCGAGCGGATTTTCCGTTCGTGTTTTAAGTTTTGTATTTGATTTTCGAAAACCGAGAGAGAGGTTTTCAGTTCCTCTTCCTGTAGCTTTAGCCTTTTTTCCAGACGTTTGTATTCGGCTTTTTGGAACTGGCTTTCTTTGATAAGTTGGGCTTCTTCTTCGGGTGAAATTCCTTTTTTCCGCTTCTCTTCGCGCAAAAGCTTAGCTCGTTTCATTTCCTCTTTGGCTTTTGCCAATATCGTCCGACGGGCTTCCGCACCGATTTGGTATGTGCGTTGCAGGTGCAGATAATCTTCGTCTGTTTCCAGCAATTCGATGCGTCGGTTGATGGCGGATATCTCACTTTCCTCTTGCTTGAAGAAACCGTCCGGACACAAAAGGTCATACACCGGAGGTACGAACCCACGGTGTAGGTTGCTTCCGTCAAGATTTCCGGAGAAAGCCGCCAAATAGCCTACATATCCTTCCGTATCTTCTATCAGAAGCACACCAAACATCTTCCCTTTTTTCAGTTCTTCTTCCCATTCGGGACGAGTGCGGAGATAAGCCCGCACTTCGTGTGCCGCCGTCTGCACCAATGGATGTGGGGTGTAATGAAACGGGTATGTGAAACCTGAAGGGAAGGGTATGTCCTCAACAGAAGATGCGAAACGATGGATATTGGGGTCGGTCATGGTTTGGTTTTCTGGTAAAAAATCAAATCATTTCCCGCTGGCGGCAGAAGTATCCGCTGAATATAGCATCGACGTTTTCAATCCGTTCGCGGAAGATACCATAGACGGCTGAGCCTGAACCGGTCATCGAAGCATATACGGCTCCCAAGTCGTACATTTTGTCTTTGATGGCGGCTATTTCGGGATAGAGGGCGAACACCGATTCTTCGAAGTCATTTTTTAATTCGTCTTTCCAAGTCTCTACGGGCTGGCGGATGATTTCTTTCACCGATTTTTCCGGATAATGCGGCTTGATACGGCTATAGGCTTCGCTGGTCGAGATTGCGTTTTGCGGTTTGACCAATACCAGCCGATAATCGGCAAGTGTGCAAGTGACAGGTTCGAAGATATTTCCGATGCCGGTGGCAAATACGGGTTGGTTACGTACAAAGAAAGCGCAATCGGCTCCGATGCGTGCGGCATATTCTTCCATTTCCTGAACGGTCAGTCCGATTTGGAATTTTTCGTTCAATAACTTAATCATGAAAGCTCCGTCGGCAGAGCCTCCTCCTAATCCGGCTCCGGTAGGGATATGTTTATATAAATGAATGTCGACAGGAGGCAACTGGTATTTTTCGCGAAGCAAAAGGTAGGCTTTTACTACAAGGTTATCTTCGGGGGCACCATCGAGCAGAGCGCCTTTGACATAGAGGCGGAAAGGTTCGCTTCTGTTCTCCAACCGGTTTACTTCGAGTGCGTCTTGCAGGTTAATCGGATAAAAGACGGTTTCGATATTATGGTATCCGTCGGCACGTTTTTCTACAACGTTGAGGCCTAAGTTTATTTTGGCGTTAGGGAATGTTATCATGATATGATGTTTTTGATTAATGTTTTGCCAAAGATACGATTTATTTAAACACAAAGACACGGAGACGCAGAGTTTTTTATTTTTTCTCCGTGTCTCCGTGTCTTTGGGCAGAGTCAACCAGCGAGTGCAACATTACGAAATATTTTTGAAAAAGACCTCAGCCGGAGTCAAGAAATTGAGTTTTTCTCTCGGTCTGGCATTAATTTTCTTC
>NZ_NFJG01000148.1:0-8735 GCF_002159755.1 Bacteroides sp. An269 | reverse complement strand
ACGCATAAAGTCATAGGTTTTATTAAGTTATTTCTTTCATTTACAAATTTAATAATTCTCTTGGCTTTATGCTATTTTGCTAGCACATTACAAACATAGGAACTAAATTGCCAGCTGATGTATAAAAGCGAATGTTCACAAATTGCTGTACGCTTACAGCCGAACGCAAGAAAAGCTTAAAGCCTATTTAAAATTGAGATACTCTGATTTAGAAGTTAACTATTGCTTGAAAGTCAAGATATAAGTAACACAGAATATTATAAAACACACATATCCTCACCTGCTTCTTCTTATTTATTAAGGATAAGCAGGTGGGGATATGTACATAAAAGAAGCATAATGCCACACGCCTGGGCACAAACAAATTCCGTCAACGGACAATATCGGTCGGATAAACAGACGGCATGTCTATCTTTCTCCAAATCTCATGAGACCATACATCGTCTCCTTTTTCTGCCGACTTGAACCGTACAAACATCAAGGTACCGTTTTCAGCCATTTCGTAATGCATCACATTGTCTTTACCGTCCAACTGAGGAAGATGGATGTTTTTCTTCACATGCTCGGTAAAAGTAGAATCATTGTTTTGGGTATATGTACCCGAACCAATAATAATCGCTCCCGTTGGCATCATAACTACATTGGTAAATTCACCACTTTCACCCAAAATTTTCAACGAATTACTTGGTTTCAAATCTCCCGGCAAGGCAGGCAATGAAGAACTGTAAAAACACATTTGCCATACACCGGTCAAAGAAGCCGAAGTATTCTCATTAAACAAATTTTGTGCAAACGTATTCACCACACCCATAAATGAGCACAATACTGCGATAATTAAAGAACGTGCTTTCATGATGTAAAATTTTAAAGTTAAACGAATAAGTGATGTACAAATATATAGAACTTTTCCGTAAAACCTTACTTTCGGACAGATAATTTAAAGGAGAAGAATGTTAAAGATATTAAAACAAGACAAGCTCGGAAAAGTCAAAAAGTTAAGCCAACAGTCCGGATGATTCATTATCAACCAGACTGTTGGCTTCTAAGAAACGGAGCGATAATGTCGTCTTCTTCACTCCTCCAGCTTAATTTCTTTAATTCTTCAGCTTAAAACTCTGCGTTATGCGGTGTACGTGGGAAAGGTATCACATCGCGAATATTCGCCATACCAGTCACAAATAACAGCAAACGCTCAAAACCAAGTCCGAAACCAGAATGAGGACAACTTCCATACTTGCGGGTATCCAAATACCACCACATATCTTTCATCGGGATATTTAACTCCTGAATACGGGTCAGCAACTTATCATAATCGGCTTCACGCTCTGAACCACCGATGATTTCGCCAATCTTCGGGAATAAGACATCCATCGCACGGACAGTCTTGCCATCATCGTTCTGCTTCATGTAGAACGCCTTGATTTCTTTCGGGTAATCAGTCAATATTACCGGACGCTTGAAATGCTCTTCCACAAGGTAGCGTTCGTGTTCCGAAGCCAAGTCTACGCCCCAATATACCGGGAACTCAAACTTATGTCCGTTGGCTACAGCTTCTTCCAATATCTTGATACCTTCTGTATAAGGCAAGCGGACGAAATCTTCTTTCAGCACACCCTGCAAGCGTTCAATCAGTTCCTTGTCGAAATGGTCGTTCAGGAACTTCACATCATCATAGCAATTATCAAGTGCCCATTGCACACAATACTTGATGAACTCTTCCGCCAAATCCATGTTGTCGTTAATGTCATTAAACGCTACCTCGGGTTCAATCATCCAGAATTCAGCCAAATGACGCGGTGTATTTGAATTTTCGGCACGGAACGTAGGACCAAACGTATAAATCGCCCCCAATGCCGTAGCAGCAAGTTCGCCTTCCAATTGACCGGATACGGTCAGACTTGCCTGCTTACCGAAGAAATCATCATCGTAAATGATGGAGCCATTTTCATCTTTCTTCAAGTCATAAAGGTTCAAGGTAGTGACCTGAAACATCTGACCAGCCCCTTCACAATCGGAAGCCGTAATCAGCGGTGTATGAAAATAAAAGAAACCACGGTCGTGGAAAAACTTATGAATGGCAATTGCCATATTATGGCGCAAACGGAATACAGCCCCAAACGTGTTGGTACGCGGACGCAAGTGTGCAATCTCCCGAAGGAATTCCATTGAATGCCCTTTTTTCTGCAACGGATAAGTATTGTCGCAAGTACCCAAAATCTCGATTTCACGTGCCTGCACCTCAGCAGCCTGCCCTGCACCGACCGATTCGACCAATACACCATTAACGCTTACACAGGCACCTGTAGTGATTTGTTTCAGCACTTCTTCATTGAAGTTGACAATGTCTACAACAACCTGTACATTATTTATAGTAGAACCGTCATTCAATGCAATAAAGCTGACTTGTTTGCTACCGCGGCGGGTACGTACCCAACCTTTCACATTGACCATCGTGCCAAAATCGCGACACTTCAGCAGGTCAACAATCTTTGTTCTACGAATCTTTTCCATTTTTCTGTCTGTTAGTTATTAAATCAAAACACAGAGACACTGCCTCAAAAACTCATCCCAAATCACCGCACGATAAATTCAAAACAGTTTCTGAGCATACCCCTTATGAAAACGTAAGATAACTCTCTGTTGTGCCTCTGTATTCATCGGTTGTCACTTTCTGCTTATTCAAACGACCCCATACGGAGCATGTTCACTTCGCGTTCTGTCAGATAACGCCAGTCACCCCGACGCAAGCCTTTCTTGGTCAGACCTGCAAAATATACACGGTCCAACTTGATAACACGATAGCCCAACGATTCGAAAATGCGGCGTACGATACGGTTCTTGCCCGAATGAATTTCGATACCTACCTGCGATTTGTCCGTATCAGAAGCATAACTTATCGCATCGGCATGTATTTCTCCATCATCCAATGTAATACCTGACACAATCTGATCCAGATCGGCTTTCGTCACATTCTTGTCCAGGTATACATGATAGATTTTTTTCTTCAAAAATTTCGGATGAGTCAATTTCGATGCCAGATCACCGTCGTTTGTCAACAACAGCACACCTGTCGTATTACGGTCCAGACGCCCTACCGGATAAATCCGCTCCTTGCAAGCACCTTTCACTATATCAAGCACAGTCTTACGTTCTTGTGGGTCGTCCGAAGTTGTCACACAGTCTTTCGGTTTATTCAGTAATACATACACCTTACGCTCTATACTGACCGGCTGGTCGTGGAATTTCACCTCATCACTGCGTTTGATTTTTGTTCCTAACTCGGTGACCACCTGTCCATTTACCGAAACCACACCAGCTGTGATAAACTCGTCAGCCTCCCGACGCGAGCAAATGCCTGCATTTGCCAAAAACTTATTCAAACGGATTGGTTCATTGGGATCTGTCAATATATCCTTGTACTCAATCTGTTTTTTCATGCTATATTTCGCATTGGGATTATAATCGGCAGTACGCGGACGGCCACCTTGCCGGTTATAACCTCCAGCATTGTTATTGAAACGCGGACGTTGCGGACGATAACCACCTTCTTCACCCTGCTGCTGTCCACCGTTGTAACGCGGACGGTATGGACGCTGTTCACCATCATTGTTGTCCTTATTATATCGAGGAGAATAAAAAGAACGCTGCGGACGATAGCCACCCTCTCCTTGCTGCCCACCATTATAACGCGGACGATATGGGCGCTGCTCACCGTTGTCGTCTCGGTTATAACGGGGCGTATAAGAAGAACGTTGCGGACGGTAACCGCCATCTTCATTCTGCTGCCCACCCTCATAGCGCGGACGATACGGGCGTTGCGGACGACCTTCTGTATTAGGATTAAAACGGGGACGGTGTCCGTACGCACTTCCTCCCTCACTCCGATTATACTTGCCAGCCCCTTCTCTGTTGTACGATTTGTAACCATCACGGCCAGACGGGGTGTTTCCCCCTTCTTGTCTGTTTTCTTTCTCTGCCATATTCTTTTTGCTTTTTATAAATTAATGATTATACCCTTCCCGGGCGTTATTTCTTTAGTTAACGAATTGACAAGGTACCAGAAAACCAGGTTTCATTTCTTGCAACCAAAAACTTTGTCAACTGGTACCTCGTGTCTAGTCAACGTTTTTTACATTCCTGTATAATTGTGAGGGGTAATCGCACGCAGTTCCTGCTTCACCCTTTCACTCACATTCAATGTTTCAATAAAATTTTTAATAGAAGCCTCGTTGATAACCTGATTGGTACGTGTCAGGTCTTTCAACGCTTCGTAAGGATGAGGATACCCTTCCCGGCGCAGAATCGTCTGAATGGCTTCTGCCACCACGCTCCAGCAATTGTCCAGGTCTTCATATATCTTGTGTTCGTTCAGCAACAGCTTGCCCAAACCTTTCAAAGAACTCTGGATAGCGATAATCGTATGTCCGAACGGAACGCCGATGTTGCGCAATACCGTAGAGTCGGTCAGGTCGCGTTGCAGACGCGACACCGGCAATTTAGCCGACAAGTGCGCAAGCACTGCATTCGCCATGCCCAGATTTCCTTCCGCATTCTCGAAATCAATCGGGTTCACCTTGTGAGGCATCGCACTCGAACCGACTTCGCCCGCCTTGATTTTCTGCTTGAAATATTCCATCGAAATGTATTGCCAAAAGTCACGGTTCATGTCGATCATGATTGTATTGATACGCTTCATTGCATCAAAGATAGCACCCAAGTTATCGTAATTCGAAATCTGTGTAGTATACTCTTCCCGTTCCAAGCCCAACTTTTCTGCTACAAAACGATTACCGAATGCCTTCCAGTCTATTTCGGGATAAGCCACATGGTGCGCATTATAATTTCCGGTAGCGCCACCAAATTTTGCTGTAACCGGACAAGCTTTCAACATTGCCAGCTGACGCTTCAAGCGATAAGCAAACACCTCGATTTCCTTGCCCAGACGGGTAGGAGAAGCAGGCTGCCCGTGAGTTTTTGCCAACATCGGAATATCCTTCCACTCTTCGGCATACACTTCCAACTGCTCTATCAGTTTTTGGATTTGTGGATAATACACCTCATCCAGTGCATCCTTAACAGACAAAGGCACTGAAGTATTATTGATATCCTGCGAAGTCAGTCCGAAATGAATGAATTCTTTATACGGCTCCAGCCCTCCCAAGCGGTCGAACTGCTCCTTGATAAAATATTCCACAGCCTTCACGTCATGGTTCGTCACGCTTTCAATTTCCTTGATACGACCTGCATCCGCTTCCGAAAAGTTACGGTAAATGTCGCGCAGCGAATCAAAACGTGCCGCATCCAAGCCTTCCAGCTGAGGCAAAGGCAATTCACACAACGTAATAAAATACTCTATTTCTACGCGCACACGATATTTCATCAGTGCATACTCGGAAAAATAAGCAGCCAAAGCACCTGTCTTATTTCTATACCGCCCGTCTATTGGAGAGATGGCGGTGAGCAAATCCAGTTCCATCATAATGCTACTAGTAGTTTTTGATTCGAAATAATGATCATTAATGGCGCAAAGGTACGATTTTTTCCTGAGTTAACAGGACTAATACTGAAAAGTTTAGCAATTATTTATTATGAGCACCAACCCGACGTGCCACACGGACAATCTTATCACAAAAACACACGATACATGCAAAACAGTTCCTGATTTTTACAAGAAAAAGAACATCCTATTAAAGAAACCATTAACTTTGCAGCATCAAATGAACCACAAAAAACATAAACTATCATGGAATTACCCAAAGACCCGATGATGCTTTTCAGTTTCATCAACACCAAATTGCGTGACTTTTACCCTTCACTTGACGCTCTTTGCAAAGATATGAACGTAAACGAAGAGGTCATTGTAAACACCTTAAAAGCTGCAGGATTCGAATATAACCGCGAACTGAACAAGTTTTGGTAAACAAATACCGGCCGGCAAGTTTACGACAAGCAGCTTACGGCATCCGGTTTCAAAACTTTCCGTTTTTACGCTTCGTCAGATACTACTATCATCCTCATCACTGAAACGAAAATGACTCAAGAACTCATCCCGAATCAGCACACGATAAAATCAACACATAGCTGACTTGCTTGTAAGATTATTAATCTTCATGCCGGAAGATTATTAATCTTCACGCTGTAAGATTAATAATCTTACAAGCGATGCAGTTATATTGCGGAGAAAACAAAGCTTGCTTGTGATGCCGAATGTGCAAGCCTTCGTAATTGAAAAAGCGGATTTGCAATCCATTCGCAGGAGCTTTTAGGAAATATTGTGCCGAGAAAACCAAACGAATCAATAAGATTCTCCACGGAAATCCGTATTTTTGCAAAAAGCCGACCGCTAAATGTTTTTTTGATTATGAGATACCTTAACCCCAAAGCAGACCTTACCTTCAAGAAAGTGTTCGGAGAACATCCCGACTTGATTATCAGTTTTCTGAACGCGCTGCTGCCATTCGAGAAACCCGAAGAAGAGATTACACAGGTGGAGTACCTGAACCCCGAAATGGTTCCGCAAACGCCTTTCCACAAAGACAGCATCGTGGACGTGCGATGCAAGGACCAAAGCGGAAGGCAGTTCATCGTGGAGATGCAGATGATGTGGACTTCGGCATACAAGCAGCGCGTGCTGTTCAACGCGTCGAAAGCATACGTCAGCCAGCTGGACAAAGGGAACGACTACGAACTGCTGCAACCTGTCTACTCGCTGAACCTCGTGAACGACACCTTCTCGGACAGCAAAGGGTATTACCACGACTTCCGGATTGTGGAAGAAAGCGAGACCCAGGAAGTCATCGAAGGGCTGCGGTTCATCTTCATCGAACTCCCCAAGTTCACGCCGGACAACTACCAAGGGAAGAAGATGCAGGTGCTTTGGCTCCGCTACCTGACCGAAATCAACGAAAAGACACACGAGGCACCGGAAGAGCTGATGGAGAATCCTGAAATCAAGAAAGCCGTAACCCAACTGGAAGAATCCGCCTTCAGCAAAGAGCAACTGCTCGGATACGACCACTTCTGGGATGTGGTCAGCACAGCAAAAATGCAAATCAGCAGCTCACGGCGCGAAGGACGGGAAGAAGGATTGGAAGAAGGAGAAAAGATTGGAATCGAAAAGGGAGAAAAGAAAAAAGCGAAGGAAATGGCTCGTCTGATGAAAGCCGACAATGAACCTATGGGCAAAATCATCAGATATACCAATTTGTCCGAAGAAGAAATCAACAGCCTGTAATCCACATTTTGCGTAAGGGCAGGGGCAAGCAACGGATTTTCTGTATTTCTCAGCCAAGCAAAAAGGGAATTTGGATAGCCGTGAGCAGATCAAAGCCCAACGAGAAGTAGACAACGTGGCGGAGGGGCATTATGACCACCAGCAAAAACAAGGATTCTCAATAAGAAGATAGAATATATTGAGATTTTTGAGAAAAACATAGAAGCTGTTTTGAATTTCTCCAAAAAGTTTTTCTTGGCTTGATGTATCCGTTTTCGTGTGTGCTTTGGGCGATTTTTTGGTCCTTTTCGCTCCTGTTCTTCGTCAGATAGCCCGCTATCTTCCTCATCACAGAAGCGGAAATGCCTCAAAAACTCATCCCAAATCATCGCACGATAAATTCAAAACAGCTTCTAAAATCAATGAGAAGATGCGTTATGTTTGAGTGCGCTATCCTCTCATTGTTTAAGAATTACATTGATTTGCAATCAGGCCGAATGAAAGTGATATTCATACAAGTATGATTGTCAATCGTTGCATTATACCTTATTATATATAAGGTGAATCAATGACAATTTTAGAACCGTCAGTTTTATTGGTTAGCATAATCAAATTGGAGTTATCTACACATAGTGCATAGAATCTTCCCACTGATTTTGTCCAAAAATATCCCCAATATAAAAATACAGATGTAGCGAACAGACGTATTGAGAACAAACTTTTTGTTTTGATGTGAGTTATGGCATATTCTTTTTTGAGAAAGGCTTTTTCTCCTACAATTAGTTTGATTCGTATACTATCATTGTCTTCGTGTATGCTTACTGGCATTTTCAATATAGGCAGTACAATGCATAATGCCGCAATTATTGTAACAATTTTTATTGCAGTATTTCCTTCCATGAACGCATAATAAACCGCATAACCAACGATTGTTGATATGATAATCGAGTATATGATCAGCGTTCTAGAAGGTGATAATTTTCTAGTAGTATTCATTATATGCTGATTTTGCGATATTTTGTCTTTAACCATTTCTTTTCCGTTTTATTTTTGCACAAAAGCACCTTGCTTTTTCCATTAAAGAACTGTATGTTTCAAACCTCATTTTAAAAATACCAATTTCAATGCTATGTTTAATTATCACAATACAAATATAGACCATTAAATCCATTCGCAGGAGCTTTTAGAAAATATTCTCAAAAATTCTATAAAAGAGAGAGGAAGTGCATGGGAAATGCATGGGAAATGTTTCTAATGAACAAATTTTGTCCAAATGAATGGGGAAATGTAATTTGTAACCATTATCTTTGCAAACGTCACATCCCTAAAATACATCGACTTATGAACAGCAGAGAACTCAGCGACAGATACGTCAACCCCTACACCGACTTCGGATTCAAGAAACTGTTTGGTACCGAAATCAACAAGGACCTGCTCATCAGCTTCATCAACAGCCTCCTGCACGGAAAGGAAGTGGTGAAAGACCTGACCTACCTCAATACGGAGCATTTAGGCACCGGCG